>NZ_JBAKHL010000005.1:0-227603 GCF_036902715.1 Micromonospora sp. CPCC 205546 | reverse complement strand
CCGGCCCTGGCCGAGGTGATCGCGGGGCGGCAGGGCGCCGCGCCGGAGGCCGCGCGCACGGGCCCCGGCGGCGCCGGGCAGCAGCCCGGCCCGCGGCCCGCCGCCCCGTCGCCGTCCCCCGTGCCCGAGCCTGACCGGCCGGCGCCCGACCCGCGGGCGAAGGTGCTGTCCGTGGTCGGGACGGCCGATTCCAGCCAGATCCGGGTACGCCGGAACGGCAGCCGGTCGGTGCTGCACTGCGTGCACCCGGGCGGGGGAAGCGCGCACTGGTACGACAACCTGGCGCGGCACCTGCCGGAGAGCCTGGACGTGGTCGCGTATCAGCATCCCGGTCTGTTCGATCCGGGGGAGGCGTCCCGCTCGACCGCGGATCTGGCCCGGCGCTACCTCGACGAGCTGCGTGCCGATCAGCCGCAGGGGCCCTACCACATCTTCAGTTGGTGTGGCGGGGGGCCGATCGCCTGGGAGATGGCCCGGGGCCTGCGCGCGACCGGCGAGAGCGTGACGCTCATCCTCCAGGACCCGGTGCTCCAGCTGCCCGACGTCCCCGGCGACGGCGGCGAGAATTTGCGGCTGCTGGCCCGGTGCGATCGGGCGTACCAGGAGCTCGCCCAGGACCCGGCGCCCGGACGCGCCGTCGAACTGCGGGCGGAGATAGCCGAGCTGCTGCCGCGCATCGTCGTGGAGGGTTTCCACGACGCGCTGCGCGATCCCGATTTCGACCACGTCTGGCCCCTGGCGGTGCGGTCGTGGCGGCAGCAGATGGAGGCCCGGCTCTCGTACCTGTACCAGCCGTACGAGGGGAAGCTGCACCTGCTCACCTGCGACGACCTCGTCAACGGCACGCACGAGAGCCTGGCCGGTCTCGAGCCTGAGGGCTACGTCGGCCGGTGGCGGCGCCTGGTGCCGGCCGGCGTCGAGGTGCACCGGATATCCGGTGGCAACATCACCTCTATGCTGCCGCCACACATCGAGGGTCTCGGCAAGGTCGTCGCCGGCATCGTCGGAAATCCTGAGGAGTTTGGCATGGGACATCCCGAGGAGGTGCGTGCCACATGACCGGCCCCGTGGTGACGGTACGCGGCCTGCGGCGCAGCTACGGACCCGTGGTCGCGCTGGAGGGCATCGACCTGGACATCCAGGAAGGTGAGGTGGTCGCGTTGCTGGGGCCCAACGGCGCCGGCAAGACGACGACCGTGGAGATCCTCGAGGGGCACCGGCGTCGGGACGCCGGCGAGGTCAGCGTGCTCGGCGTGGACCCCTGGCGGGCCCCGTCGTCCTGGCGGTACGGCATCGGCATCGTCCTTCAGGAGGCGAGCGACGCGGGTGAGTTGACGGTGCTGGAGACGCTGCGGCACTTCGGCGGCTACTTCCCGTCCCCGCACGATCCGACCGACCTGCTGCGGAAGGTCGGCCTGGCCGAGGCGGCCGGGCGCCGGGTCCGCACCCTCTCGGGCGGTCAGCGGCGTCGGCTCGACGTTGCCGTCGGGGTGGTGGGCCGGCCACGGCTGCTGTTCCTCGACGAGCCGACCACCGGGTTCGACCCGCAGGCGCGACGGCAGTTCTGGGAGTTGGTCCGCGGCCTGCGGGACGAGCAGGGCACCACCGTGCTGCTGACCACCCACTATCTCGAGGAGGCCGAGGCGTTGGCGGACCGCGTGGTGGTGATCGCCGACGGGGTCGTCCGCGCCGACGGTGACCCGGCGACGCTCGGCGGCCGGATGAGCGGGGAGGCCACGGTGAGCTGGCTGGAGAACGCCGAGGCGCGCAGCGCCCGGACGGCCGACCCGGGCGCGTTCGTCAACGAGCTGGTCGCCCGGCTCGGGCCGTCCGTGCCCGGACTGACGGTCAGCCGCCCCCGGCTGGAGGACGTCTACCTCGACCTGGTGGGAGGGAACAAGCCGTGACCACGCACGCGACGACTGACTCGTTGACCCGTACGGGCCGGCTCGGGCTGGCCCGTGGGGCCGTGGAGATCAGGACCTTCTTCCGGGAACGCGACACCGTGCTGTTCACGTTCGCGTTGCCGATCGTCCTGCTCGTGCTGCTCGGATCGATCTTCTCCACCGAGTACGCCGGAACCGGTGTGACCGCGAGTCAACACATCACCGCGAGCATGATCGCGGCGGGCATCGCCTCCGCCACCTTCGTCACTCTCGCTGTGGGCATCGCCGAGGACCAGGCCAACGGGACGCTGAAGCGGCTGCGCGGGCTGCCGGCCCCACCGGCCGCGTACGTCCTGGGCAAGCTGCTTCTCGTGTTGGTGGTCAGCGTCACCGAGGCCGTGCTGATGGTGGCCACGGGCGTGCTGCTGTTCGACCTGGCGCTGCCGACGGATCCCGGGTCCTGGCTGACCCTGGCCTGGGTGTTCCTGTTGGGAGCGACGGCGTGTTCGTTGCTGGGTATCGTCCTGAGCGGGCTGGCCAGGTCGGTCCGTGGGGCGAGCGCGGCGGCGAACCTGACCTATCTCGTCCTGGTCTTCACCTCGGGTATCTTCGTCACCCCGATCACCGTGCTGCCCGCGCCGTTGACCACGTTGTCGTCCCTGTTCCCGCTGAAGTGGATGGGCCAGGGGTTCCGGGCGGCGTTCCTGCCGGACACGATGGCAGCGCAGGAGTTGGCCGGCTCCTGGGAGCTGGGGCGGGTGGCCCTGGTCCTGGGACTGTGGTGTGTCGTCGGCCTGCTGCTGAGCCTGGCCGTCGTCCGGCGGGGCCTGCGGCGCCGCGAGTGAGGGGTCAGCCGGCCCGCGCCGGCTCGCTCGCCTTGAACGACAGGCCCTGCCGGCGGAACGACCGGATCGCGGACTCGACCGGATCGAGCAGCCCGACCTCGGCCAGCCAGGCGTCGTCGTAGACCGTGTCCTCGTACTTGCTGGCGTCGTCGGGCATCAGCAGCAGGGGGAACGCCGGAGCCGCCGGCCCGAACAGGTCGGTCACACACGCGGTCAACACGCATCCCGCCGAACCGCCGATGCCGATCATGGTGTCCTCCCGGAGCATCCGGCACATCGCGATCGCGTCGCTGTCGCGGATCTGGTGCCGGCCGTCGACGGAACCCGCCTCGAGGAACGACGACCGGCGGCTGGCACCGATCCCCGGGAGGAGACGGGCGGTCGCCGGCATCTCCGTGGGCGGACCCGGGGAGACCTCGCTCGCCAGCGAGTGGAACACGTCCACGGCGATCACCCGGATTCGTCTGCCCGACCCGCGGACGTGCCGGGCGATCCCGGCGGCGGTGCCACCGGTGGAGACCGCGACGTAGACGGCGTCCAGGTGCTGGCCGCCCTGCTCGATGATCTCCGGCGCGGTGCTCTCCTCGTGGACATCCGGATTCGCCGGGTTCTCGTACTGGTTCGGCCAGCGGTAGTCCGGCCGTGACCGGAGGATCCGCCGTACCGCGTCGAGCCGGGTGAGCAGGTATCCACCCCGACCGTCGTGCTCCTCGACGAGGTGCAGTTCGGCGCCGGCCTCGGTGAGCGCCCGCAGGGAGACGGCCGGGGTCTTCGGGTCGACGACCGCGATGAAGTGACAGCCGATGTCGGCCAACAGACGCGCCATCGCGATGCCCAGGTTGCCCGACGTGGACTCCACCACCACTGTGCCCGCCACCAGTGGTCGCTCCCGGTCGAGGGCACGCAGCAGACCGAGGGCGGTCCGTTCCTTCACTGAGCCGGACGGATGTCGACACTCGTGCTTGAGGAGTACCGTGTGATGGTCGCCGCCACGCGTCACGAGGAGCTCTGAGACCGGGGTCGGTGCGATCCTCCGATTCCTGTCCAGCATTGCCAAAGGATGCAAGGGCCGCTCGGTGGCCGGGAAGAACCTGGCGAGTTGTCGCCAGGAACTCGCCGCGACCTTGATGCGTGGACCCACGAGAAACAAGCATGTGCCCCATGGCGCATCAGGCTGGTCTTGATCCCGTCGCCCGGACGGTTGGACAACCCATCGCGATTATCGGCATGGCGGGTCGATTCCCCGGTGCCCGCTCCGTTGAGGAGTTCCGCGACAACCTTCTCGACGGCGTCGAGTCGATCTCCTTCTTCGACGACGAGGAGTTGCGGGCCGCCGGCGTGACCGACGCCGAGCTGGCCGACCCGGCGTACGTGCGGGCAGCTCCGGTCATCGGCGACGTCGACATGTTCGACGCCGCCCTGTTCGGGCTCAGCAGCCGCGAGGCTCAGCTGGTGGATCCCCAGTTCCGGGTGTTCCTCGAGACGTGCCACTCGGCGCTGGAGAACGGCGGCGTGGTCCCCGGTCAGGGCAGCGACCGGATCGGTGTCTACGCCGGATCGCGGCCCAACAACTACCTCGAGGACAACATCTACCGCAGCACGCAGGCGATGCGGAGCGCGGGAAACCTGCTGGCCTCGATCAGCAACCACACGGACTACCTGGCCACCAGCGTGGCCTACCGACTCGGCCTGACCGGCCCGGCGATCAGCATGGTGACCGCGTGCTCGACCTCACTGGTGGCCGTCCACGTCGCCGTGCGGGCGCTGCGCGCCGGTGAGTGCGAGGTCGCCCTCGCCGGTGGCGTCGAGATCTGCCTGCCGGAGATCGGCGGGTACGTCTACAAGGACGGCGGGATCTTCTCGCCGGACGGTCGGATCCGGCCGTTCGACTCCCAGGCCCAGGGCACCGTCTTCGGCAACGGATGTGGTGCCGTCCTGCTCAAGCCGCTGGCCGCCGCGCTGGCCGACGGCAACCCCGTGCACGCCGTCATCCGCGGCACGGCGATCAACAACGACGGCAGCGACAAGGGTGCCTTCTCGTCACCCAGCGCCTCCGGCCAGGTCGCGGTGGTCCGCGCCGGGTTGCGGGACGCCGACGTGCATCCCGCCACCATCGGCTACGTCGAGGCGCACGGCACGGGCACCCTCGTCGGCGATCCGATCGAGGTCGGCGCGCTCAGCACCGCGTGGCGTGAGCAGACCGACGAGGCCGGCTACTGCGCGATCGCGTCGGTCAAGGCCAACGTGGGTCATCTCGGGGCGGCGGCCGGCGTGGCCGGTCTCGTCAACGCGGTCTGCACCGTCCGGGACGGAGTGCTGGCCCCGGTCATCAACTTCGACGAGCCCAACCCGCGCATCGACTTCGTCAACGGCCCGTTCTACGTCAGCACCGAACTGCGCTCCTGGCCGGCGTCGGACCGTCCCCGGCGGGCCGCCGTGAGCTCGTTCGGCATCGGTGGGACCAACGCCAACGTCATCATCGAGCAGCCGCCGGCCCGCGCGGCGTCCCGCCCCGGGCGGCGGTCCTTCCAGCTCATCCCCGTCTCCGCCCACACGCCGGAGGCGCTCGACGCGCTCACCGGCAGGCTGGCCGACTGGCTGTCCGGCACGGACGAGGAGCTCGCCGACCTCGCGTACACCCTGAGCACGGGCCGTCGGGCGCTGCCGCTGCGCCGCTTCGTGGTGGCCGGCGCCCCGGCGGACGCCGCCGCCCGGCTGACCGTCGACCTGCCCGCCTTCAGGGCCACCGCGGCACGCGGCGCCACCTTCCTCTTCCCCGGTCAGGGGGCGCAGTACCCGGGAATGGCCCTCGAGCTGTACCACTCGGAGCCGGTGTTCCGGGCGGAGTACAACGCCTGCGCGGCGGCGCTGCGCGCCACCCACGACGTGGACCTGCTGCACCTGCTGCTCAAGGCGGACAGCGAGACGCAGAACCAGACGCGCAACACGCAGCCGCTGCTGTTCGCGATCGAGTACGCGCTGGCCAGGACGATGCAGAGCCTCGGCATCCAGCCGACCGCGATGCTCGGGCACAGCATCGGCGAGTACGTGGCCGCGGCCCTGGCCGGCGTGTTCAGCCGGGACGACGCGGTGCGGCTGGTGGCTGAGCGGGGTGCGCTCATGCAGACGGCCGAGAGCGGGTCGATGCTCGTGGTGACCCTGCCCGAGGAGCTGCTCGTCCCGATGCTGGACGACACGCTGGACATCGCGGCCATCAACGCACCCGGGGTGTGCGTGGTCGCCGGCCGGACCGAGGACGTGGAACGGTTCGAGGACGAACTGATGCTGCACGGCGTCTCCAGCCGCCGGGTGCACACCTCGCACGCGTTCCACTCCCGGACGATGGACGGCATCCTCGACCGCTTCGAGGAGGCGGTACGAAAGACCACCCTGCACCCGCCGGCGATTCCCTTCGTGTCGAACCTGACCGGAACCTGGATCGCCGACGACGAGGCGACCGACCCGAGCTACTGGGCCCGGCACCTGCGCGGCTGCGTCCGGTTCGCCGCCGGTGTGGAGCTGCTGACCACCGACGGCGACCGGGCCTTCGTCGAGGTGGGGCCCGGCCGGACCCTCACCGGCTACGTCACCGCCCAGGACCGCTCGGCGGTGGCGGTGGCGACGCTGCGCCACCCGAAGCAGCAGCAGTCCGACGCGGAGACCCTGCTCGGCGCGGTCGGCCGGCTCTGGGCCGAGGGCGTGCCGGTGGACTGGGCCGGGTTCTGGTCGGACGAGCGGCGCAACCTGCTGGCCCTGCCCGAGTACCCCTACCAGCGTCAGCGCTACTGGATCGAACCTGACGAGGAAGAGCCGGCCGCTGTCGGCGGGGCGGCTGTCACGGCCGGACCGGTTGGTGCGTACACGGCACCGGTGTGGCTGGAGACCCCGGCACCGGATCCGGTCGCCGCGGAGGGGACCTGGCTCGTCCTCTCCCCGCCGGACGACACCGTCCTGCCCCGGGTGGCGGAGCGGGCCAGGGCCGCCGGCGCCAGCGTGCTGCTGGCGACGACGGACGAGCAGGCCATGGCGCTCCTGGCCGACCTGCCGGCGGACCTGCCGGCGCCGGTGACGCTGGTGCACGGGCTCTGCGTCGGGACCCGGCCCGAGGGCCTGACCGAGGCCGCCGCCGCCGGGTACTGGCTGGAGAACGGCTTCCACAGCGTGCTGCGGATGCTCCAGGAGGCCGTTCGCCGGCTGCCGGGTACGCCCGTCGAGCTGGTCGTCGTGACGAGCCAGATGCAGGACGTCACCGGCGACGGCCTGGTCGAGCCGGCCAAGGCAGCGGTACTGGGCGTGGTCAAGCTCGCGCCGAAGGAGCTTGAATCGGTCACCAGCCGCAGCATCGACCTCGGCGGGACGTACCGCGAGGACCTGGCGGTGGCGCAGCTCTTCGCGGAGATCGCCGGGAAGGGCACGGAGCAGCAGGTCGCCTACCGTGGTCGCAAGCGCTGGGCCTGGTCGTACGCCGGGATCTCGGTGACGGCGCCGGCGGGTGCGCCGCCGGCGCTCCGTCAGGGTGGTGTCTACCTCCTCACCGGCGGCCTGGGCGGGCTCGGCCTGGTCCTCGCCCGTCAGCTCGTCGACCTGGTGTCGGCGAAGGTGGTGCTGCTCGGTCGCAGCGGGTTGCCCGACCGGGAGGAGTGGCCGGCCGTGCTGGCCGCCACCCCGCAGGCGCCGGTCGCGCACCGGATCCGCGCGGTCCAGGAGATCGAGGAGTCCGGCGGGCAGGTTCTGACGCTGGCGGCGGACGTCACCGATGCCGACAGCATGCGGGCGGTACGCGACCGGGTGCTCGACCACTTCGGACCGGTCGACGGGGTGTTCCACCTGGCGGCCGTGGCGGGTGGCGGCATGCTCGAGACCCGGTCCCACGAGGACGCGCAGGCGGTGCTCGCGCCGAAGGTGCGCGGCACGTACCTGCTCGACGAGATCTTCCAGCCGGACCTGATGGTGCTGTACTCGTCGATCGCGGTGCTCTCCTCCGACTTCGGCCTCGGTGACTACGTCGGCGCCAACGCCGTGCTCGACGCCTTCGCGCAGGCACGGTGGGCGGAGGGCCGGCACACGGTCTCCATCAACTGGCCGCCGTTCGCCGAGGTGGGCATGGCGCAGGAGGTCGAGGCCCCGTCGGTCTTCGCCCAGATCGCCTGGGGGGAGCAGCCCGCCGACGCGGAGGTCCGTCCGGTGGCGCACCCGATGCTCTCCGCACGGACCGACGTCGACGACTCGCTCAGCACCTTCGACGTCGACCTGTCCGCGACGAACTGGGTTCTCGACGAGCACCGGATGACCGGCATCCCGACGATGCCGGGCACGGGAATCATCGAGCTGGTGCGCGCCGCGTTCGCCGATCTGACCGGCGAGCAGCACGGTGAGATCACCGACCTCATGCTCGTCCAGCCACTGGTCGCCCACCCCGGCCTGCGGTGTCAGCTCGATCTGCGCCGGCAGCCCGACGGGTTCGAGGTGGTGCTGCGCAGTCCCGACGGCAACCAGTACGCACAGGGCCGGGTCGGCCCGGGAGGCGCCGTCGACCCGACCAAGCACGACCTGGCGCAACTCCGGGCCGAGGCGACGGAGATCTCCGTCCCCGATCTCGCCAACTTCGAGGGCGTGCTCAAGTTCGGCCCCCGCTGGTCCGGAATCCGGGGCCGCTGGTCCGCGCCGGGCATGGAGCTGGTGACCGTCGAGCTCGATGAGCGGTTCCGCTCCGACCTCGACGAGTACCACCTGCATCCGGCGATCCTGGACTGCAGCATCGGGATCGGCCAGGTCATCCGGGGCGAGGGCTTCTACCTGCCGTTCAGCTACGGTCGCATCCGCGTCCACAGCGCGCTGCCCGGCCGGGTGCACGCCATCATCCGGCACCTCGACGACACCCTCGGTGAGACCGCCAGCACCGACGTGACGCTCGTCGACGATGACGGCAACGAGGTTCTGACGGTGGAGCGGTTCACCATCTTCCGGATGCCGGAGGACCTGCCCGAGCGGACCCAGGGGACGTCGGTCGCCGCACCGGCCGTCGCCGAGCCGCTGGACGAGGTCACCCCCGAGGCCGGGGCGGAGGCACTGCGCCTGATTCTCGGTGGCGCCGTGGGCCCGCAGGTCATCTGGTGCCCGGAGGGCCTCGACGTCCGGTTGCGGCGTACCTCCAAGGTCAACCGGGCGGCGGTCACCGAGCAGTTGACCGCCGGCGGTACCTCCACGGGCACGGCACGGACCCTGTCCACGCCGTATGTGGAACCGAGCAGCGACCTCGAGCGGGCCCTG
The DNA here is from genome assembly GCF_036902715.1 of Micromonospora sp. CPCC 205546. Taxonomy (NCBI): domain Bacteria; kingdom Bacillati; phylum Actinomycetota; class Actinomycetes; order Micromonosporales; family Micromonosporaceae; genus Micromonospora; species Micromonospora sp. CPCC 205546. Next base: position 218,602 of record NZ_JBAKHL010000005.1, on the reverse strand, counting down.
GCGCAACTCTGGTCGGACACGGTCGGCGTCGAGCAGATCGGGGCCGAGGATGACTTCTTCGACCTCGGCGGCAACTCGTTGTTCGCGGTCCAGCTGGTGTCCCGGATCCGGCAGCGCTTCTCGGTCGACGTCTCGGCCGCGCAGCTGTTCGACTCCCGCCACGTGCGGGGCCTGGGCCAGGTCATCGAGGCCGCCCTGGTGGCGAAGATCTCGGCGATGTCGGAAGAGCAGGTCGCGCAGACGATGGGGCTGACCACCGATGCCGGCTGACAGGCTCGCTGTCGGGGCCGTGGTGGGCGGCCAGGGCATGTCGGCGCAGCACATGTTCAGGCTCACCAGCGACGTGGAACAGCTGGGCATGGACTCGGTGTGGCTGCCGCAGATGCCCAATCAGCTCGAGGTCGGCACGCTGCTCGCCGGGCTGGCCGTCACGACGGACCGGCTGCGACTGGGCACGGCGATCCTGCCGATGTACTCGCGCCCTCCGGTGGTCATGGCGCAGACCGCGGTGACCATCGACGAGATGTCCGGCGGGCGGGTGAACCTCGGGCTGGGACTGGGCCACCGGGGAATCGGCGACTGGATGGTCGGTGGCCGTTCGGTGCCGGCGATCGCGGGGACCCGCGAGTATCTCGGCGTCGTCACGCAGCTGTGCCGTGAGGGCGAGGTGAACGTCGACGGTGAATGGTACGGCGGGCACGCCTCGCTCCCGGCGGGGCAGCGTGACGACCTTCCCGTCCTGCTCGGCGCCTTCGGCCCGCGGATGCTCGAACTGGCCGGGGAGGTCGCTGACGGGGCGATCCTCTGGATGTGCACGCCGCAGTACGTCACCGATGTCGTGCTGCCCGCGCTGCGTCGCGGCTGGGCGAAGCGGGGTGGTCGCCCGGACGGCTTCCGCGTGGTCGCGATGATGCACGTGGCGATCAGCGACGAACCCGACCGCGACCGCGAGCTGTTCGGCCGGCTCCTCGCGTCGTACCTGCGGGTGGCGACCTACCGCACGCTGTTCGGCAACAGCGGGTTCGCCAACTGCGTCGAGACGGGCCGGGCCGACGACCGGATGGTGTCGGCCCTGGTCGCGATCGACCCGGAGGAGGTGTCCCGCGGTCTGGCCGCCTACCGACAGGCCGGCGTCGACGAGGTCGTGATCGCCCCGGCGGGCACCGCCCAGCGCGGCTACGAGACCTGCCTTCAGACGCTTCGCGCCACGTACGGGATCAGCGCTGGCGCATGATCCCCGATCATCTGCTGCCGTTGGGCGACGAGGAGTTCTCGGTCTGGCGTCGGTTCTGCCTGCGTAGCGCCGGCATGCCGTTCGACTGGGTCGCTGATCCGCAGATCGTCCGGCAACCGCTGTTCCTGGAGGCGCTGACCTGGCAACACCTCGAGGTCGCCGAGCTCGCCCAACGCCGGGTCGCCGACGGCAGGCCGATGAAGCGGGATCTGTCGAGGACGCTGGCGAGCTACCGGTCGCGGTACTGCGTGAAGAACGACTCGATCGGGTTCTTCGGACCGACGGCCTGGGGCCGCTGGACCGACGGTGACACGGTCGTTCCCGAGCAGGGGTCGGTAACCAGGGGCCAGGTGTTCTTCGAGATGTGGGCCGTCCAGGCGGTGGGCAGGGCGCTCGCGGAGCGCCACGACCTGCATGACTGGACGGTCCCGCAGGTGGCGTCGGCCGTGGCGCCGGGGCCGGGCGGCGTCCACCTGGGCGACGGCTCGTTCCTGTCCCTGTCGGAGTCGGGCCAACGGGTCCTCGGGGCGGTCGACGGCTTCCGGACCGTCTCGGATGTGGCGGCTGTGCTGGACGACGGGACCGCCGACGCCGCGCGGGTCGTCACCGAGATCCGTAAGTTGCAGGCGATGGGGGTGCTGACCCGGGGGTTCTTCATTCCGCAGGCCCAGCACCCCGAGCGCCGGCTGGCCATGCAGTTGGCCCGGGTGGCCGATCCCGTGCGCCGGCAGGCGGCACAGGACGAACTGACGTCGCTGGTGCGGGCCCGGGACCGGGTCGCGGCCGCGGTGGGCGACCCGGCCGCGGTGGCCTCGGCGCTGGAGGCGCTGCACGAACGGTTCACCGCCATCGCCCTCGAGTCGTCGCGGCGACACGACGGCAGGTACTACGCCGGCCGTACGGTCGTCTACGAGGAATGTCGCGCCGACACCGTCCCGGAGCTTGGGGCGGAGCTGCGGGCTGACGTGGCACCGGCCCTGGGCCTCCTGCTGCAGAGCGCGCGGTGGTTCTCGGTCGAGATCGCCCGGGGATACCGGTCGTTGGTCGGCGAGTTGCTCGCGCGGGAGCCGGACCGGTCCGCCGCCGGCTACCCCCTGCCCAGGCTGCTCGCCCAGCTCGCCCCGACCTTCCAGGACAGTACGACCGGACCGACCGGCGCCGCGACGCGTGAACTGCGTCGACGCTGGACGGAGATTCTGGCCCCGCAGCCGATGACCGGTCCGGTGACGTACTCGTCGCAGGAGCTGCGGGACAAGGTCCTCACGGCCTTCCCCGCCACGGCGCCGGGTTGGCCGACGGCACGGTGGCACAGTCCGGATCTCATGCTCGCGGCGGCCAGCCCGGAGGACCTGCGCGACGGCCGGTGGTTGGCCGTCCTCGGCGAGGTCCACCCCACGATCAACTCGCTCGACCAGTTGTGCTTCTCGTGGTCGCACCCCGACCAGGCGGGGCTGCGGCGGGACATCGACAGCGACATGCCGAAGCGGATCGTCCCGCTCTACTCGATGACCGACGGCCTGGTGAACTCCCGTACCGGCCCGCCCGAGGCGTACCACTCGCCCGGCTACACCTACCTGGGGGTCTCCTCCGAGCAGTCGTACGCGCCACCGCGGGCCGACGTCGTGGCGGCGGGCGCGCTGCGGGTGCACCGGGAGGCTGGACGGCTGATCGTCCGCTCCGTGGTGGACGACTTCGAGGCCGACCTCATCGAGGTGCTGGACGACTACCTCGCCCTGGCCGCGTTCAACCGGTTCGGGCTGCTGGCTCCGTCCCCGTACCAGCCACGGATCCAGATCGACCGGGTCGTCGTGTCGCGTGAGCGATGGCAGCTCCCGTTCACCGAGTTCGCCGAGTTCGCGCAGGCCCGGCTGGCGACGGTGGTGTCGCACGTACGGCAGGTCGCGGCGGGCCGAGGGCTGCCCGACGTCGCGTTCTGGGTCGTCGCGGGCGAGGCCAAGCCGATCTACGTCGACCTGCGCGACGACACCCTGATCGACACGCTCTGGGCGAAGCTGCGCCGTGGCCGGCAACGTGACCCCGGTGGCAGCGTCTCGATCACCGAGATGCTGCCGGGACCCGACCAGCTGTGGCTGCGCGATTCGCAGGGCCGGGGCTACACGGCGGAGTTCAGGCTGACCTGCGTCGACAGTCAGCAGTACCGAGGCGAGAACGGAGAGTGAGCAAGGTGTTCGACGACGACGGGCGCACCTACCAGGTGGTCATGAACGACGAGGAACAGTATTCGATCTGGCCCGACGACCGCCCGATCCCGGCTGGGTGGACGGCGTCCGGCCCCTCCGGCCCCCGGCAGGAGTGCCTCGACCACATCACCACGGTCTGGACCGACATGCGGCCCCGCAGCCTGCGGCTGCTGATGGAGGCGGACTCGGCATGACCGTCCGAGCCCAATCCACCATCGTCCGGATCGGGGCGGTGAACGACCCGCGGGTCCGGCTGCTGTGCTTTCCACAGGCCGGCGGCGGTACGGCGACCTTCCGGCCGCTCAGCACGGTCCTCCCGCCGAGCGTCGACCTCTGCGCCCTGCGACTGCCGGGCCGGGAGTCCCGCCGACGGGAGACCCCGCTCACGGACATGCACGAAACCGTCGCGGAGGTGATCAAGACTCTGGGCGAGTGGGACGGCGTGCCGCTGGCGTTGCTGGGCTACTGCTCGGGGTCGTTCGTCGCCTACCAGGTGGCGCGCGAGCTGGCCCAGGCGGGTCGTCCGCCGGTCCGGCTCATCGTGCTGGCCTCGCCGGGGCCGAGGGCCGTCGCCCCCGAGCGTCGGATCCACACGCTGGCCGAGCCGGACCTGATCACCTACCTGCGGGACTCCCGCATCACCCCCGAGTCGGTGCTGTCGGACCGGAACCTCTTCGGCATGTTCGAACCGGCCATCCGCGCCGACTTCGCCGTCTACGAGAACTGGGACTACCAGCCCGGTGCGCCACTCGGGATGCCGGTCACGGTCGTCGGCGCCCGGGAGGACGCGTCGGTGGACTTCGCGGACCTCGCGATGTGGCAGGACCACACAAGCAAGGACTTCACCCTGCGGATCATGCCGGGCGGGCACGACTTCCTCGGGTCGGCCTCGGCGCGGCTAGGCGAACTGTTGCTGGCCGAGCTCGACCTCTGACATCCACCAAGGACGAGAGGAACGCACATGGCCGAGATGGCCATCCAGGTACGTGACCTGGTCAAGAGCTACCCGCGGGGCGTCCGGGCCCTCGACGGGCTGAGCTTCGTTGTGCCTGAGGGCACCCTGTTCGGGTTGCTGGGACCCAACGGGGCTGGCAAGTCCACGGCGGTGCGGATCCTCTCGACGCTGGCCCGGGCGGACTCGGGGCAGGCACTCGTCGCCGGGTACGACGTCGTTCGGCAGGCGACCGAGGTGCGTAGGCGGATCGGTCTCGTCGGACAGCGCCTCAGTGCCGTACCCACCGCCACCGTGCGCGAGAACGTGCTCCTCCAGGGCCGGATGTTCGGCCTCAAGGGCCGGGCGCTGGCGACCCGGACCGACGAGGTGCTCTCGATGCTGGCGCTCTCGGACGTCGCCGGCCGGCAGGCGGGCTTCTGCTCCGGCGGCATGAAGCGTCGGGTCGACATCGCCATGGGGATCGTGCACCGCCCCCGGGTCCTCTATCTCGACGAGCCGACGACCGGCCTCGACCCGGACATCCGCGTGCAGCTCTGGAGCGACCTCACCGCGTTGGTCCGGCAGGAGGGGATCACGATCCTGCTGACCACCCACTACCTCGAAGAGGCCGACGCCCTGGCGAACGACATCGCCATCATCGACAGCGGCCGGATCGTGACGACGGGCAGCCCGGAGACGCTGAAGCAGAAGCTGCGGGGGGACACCCTGCAGGTCGAGTTCGAGTCGGACCAGTCCGAGGAAGCGATCCGCGGCGCGTTGGCGGGGCTCGACGGTCTGGACGAGATCCGCGTCGACGGACGCCGGCTGCACGCACGGGCGCCGATCGGCGGGGCGGCGGTTCCGGTCGTCCTCGCGCGGCTCGGCCAGGAAGCCATGGCGGTACGGTCGGTCAGCGTGTCCCAGCCGACCCTGGATGACGTGTACCTGGCGTACACGGGACGCAGATTCGCTACCCAGGCGGATGCCGGGGCAAGCGCCGGAGGGCAGTCATCGTGAGTGAGCTCGTCGGACAGTCCGCCTACATCGCGCGTCGGCACATCCTGCACACGTTCCGTCAGCCCTGGCTCATCGCGATCAACCTCGTCCAGCCGTTCCTGTGGTTGCTGCTGTTCAGCGGGACCTTCCGCCGTATCGCCGACATCCCCGGATTTGGCTCCGACAACTACGCCCAGTTCTTCCTGCCGGGGCTCATCGTGATGACGGTCCTGCTCGCGAGTGGCTGGAACGGTCTGTCCCTGCTGGCGGACATGGAGCGGGGGACCCTTGATCGGCTGCTGGCGTCCCCGGTGCGCCCGATCGCCCTGATCATCGGTCCGCTGGTGCAGCAGGTGGTCAACGCGGTGATCCCGACGGCCATCCTGCTCGTGGTGGGCTACGGGCTCGGGGTGCGATTCCACGGGGGCGTGCTCGGAGTTGTCGTCATGATCCTCGCGCTCGCGGGGGTCGCCTGCGCGCTCGCCGCACTGTCGAGCACCGTCGCGCTGATCGTGGGGCGGGAGGAGTCCCTGATCGCGATGGTCAACTTCATCGTGATGCCCCTGACGTTCCTCTCCAGTGCCTTCATGCCCAAGGACCTGGTGCCGGGATGGGTTGCCGCGGCGATCGCCGCGAACCCGGTCAACTGGGCGGTGGAACTGTGTCGCGACTCGTTCAACGACAGTCTGGAGCTGGGGAGGGTCCTGACGGGCCTGGGCCTGCTGGCCGGGTTGGCGGCGGTGTCCATGGCGACGACCGGCGTGGCGTTGGCCCGACATCGTCGGCGTTCCTGAACGGTGCCGGTGCTCTGCCGCTGGGTCTTGGCGGCGGTCACACCGACCGCCGCCCACCTGAAGGAAGGCCTCGGGCGGCAGGGGATGGTTGGGCGAGGCGGGGTGGACCGACCGTGAGGGCGTGTCGCCGAATCGTGCGCGCCGCCGAGTCCGCCCGGGCGCGAACACCACCGAGCTGATGCCGGACAGCAGACCGGGCGAGGCGCGGCGTTGTCGGCGTCTTGCCGCCAGTTCCCGCCGTCGGTGCTCCGGGCCTTGTCCGACTTGATGTTTCGCCTTGGCGGCTGGTCGGTGACCGGGCTGATCATGGTGACAGTTGGTCGATCGATCTTCCTGTCGAGAGAGACGGATGCGGCGAGGGCCAGGCCATCACGGTCCCTGGCTGGCCGTACTCGACGGTCGTGGCGTTGGAGTCGGGCCGTGTCTGGTGGACTGCGCCGCTGATGCGGTGCGGTTGGTGCCTGGTCACGACGCGGCGGCGGTCACCGCCGGGCAGCTGCGGGACATCGTGGGACGGCCGGTCGCGGCCGGCCGGTGGCAGGCCGGCGATCCGAACATCCTGGTGGTGGCTGACGCCCACGACGCGCCCGGTTGGCGTTCCTCCTGCGTGATCTGCCCGTGCAGATCCTCGCGCGGATGCGCTCGGACCGAGTCCGGCACGACGAAAACGACACCGAAGCCGTCCCGCACGCCCCGGCCACGCCGAACGGGTTGAAGATCAAGTTAGGGGATTGGCGATCATCCGCTCGTCGGGGCCGCCCCTGGCCGAACGGGCCGAACGGACCGACGAGTGGACCGCGTAGGTCGGGTGCCTGTCCGAGCCCGCCCCTCCTCGCGCGGCTCGTGGGGTCGCTATCGATCGGCGACAGCCAGGCAAAGACGCCCTAATCAACGCATCGCATCTAGTTGGTAGATAACGACCGCTCCTCTGTCGGATTTGCCCGAGGCTCGACTCCGGTGTCGGCGAGGGTTCCGGAACAAAATGATCATAATCGGACTAGGCCAGTGTTCTGTGTCACGGGCACCCCCGCAAGATGTTCAACATTTCGCTAGTCGTTCGCACTTTGAGTAACCGTGTGGTTGCTTTTTCCGGCAGGTCTTTGCCATTTTGTAACAACGCCTACCTGGTGCCCCTCTGGCAGGATGGGGGTCGCGCGGTCGGCCTCGTTGTTGAAGTCCGCGCCTGCCTCGTGGTGACTGCTGGATAAGGAAGTTGGGATGACAAAGAGTAAGCTTGACGGGGCTATTCGTGATCGCGATGGCGGTGAATCCTTCCCCCTGAAGCCAATCCCTCCGCACCTGAACGTAATTGTCGCGGCCCTGCTCAGCGGGGCAACGGACGTTGCTGCCAGCCATCAGTTGAATTGTTCGCCGAGGACTTTCAGCCGGCGAGTTGGTGAACTGTTGGAATATCTCGGAGTCGAAACCAGGTTCCAGGCAGGCGTCAAGTTGGCTATGCCGGAAAGTGGCCCGCTGGACCGTTGAGTCGCAGTCCGCGGATTCGGCGGTGCGGATCCTGAACTGGAGTCGACCATTACCGGAGTGCTCGGTGCCCGGCGCCGGCGTCAGGCCCACAGCCCGGATCCTGCGTGAAGTCGGGCGACGGCACCACCTTGCCGACACCAGGCCACCTCGCCGCCTACGCCGGCCTCGCAACGGTCACCCCACGATCCGGCGGCGGCATCTGCGACTGGCACCCGCCCCGAGGCGGCAACAAACAGCTCAGCCGCGCGCTCTTCCTCGCCGCATTCGCCGACTCCATCAGGAGGGCCTGCTGCGACCGCAAGAGAGAGCCGAAGGCAAACGGCCACAACGCCGCCCCCGTCCGCCTCGCCCGACGCCGCTGCGACGTCCTCTGCGCCTTGCTCCGGGACAATATTTCCTATTGACCACGCCGAACCATCCTGTCACCGCTTGACGAAATCCATAGGGGCGGCCCGCGCGACGGCGCCGGTCAGACGCGAGCACTACCTGAGGTCGTATGGGCGATTGGCTGGCGGCGGGCGACTGCTGGGAAAGCCCTCTGCGGGGCCCTGCGGGCGTCGGTGGCGACGGTGTCCGAATTGGGTGCGGGACGGGGCCGCGCGGACGTCCCGGCAACAGTATCGGTGCCCCCGAAAAACCCTGTCAAGTTCGACTGCCATTGTCGAGCGTCGATGAATCGAAGATGGGGTCCATGCAATTCAACGGCGGATTTCAGCGACCAATGACAACTCCGGACCGTGACATCCGGTAAGCGTAGGTCGGCGGTTCGGCTCCGTCAGCGGTGAAGAAGCCCAGCTCAACGACCTGGGACTCGCCGTTCCCGAGGTCGATCACCCCGCCGCCGGTGGTGCCAGTCCCCAAGGTGGTCCGCACCCGCGCAGCGACCGCGACGAACCGCGCAGCGCACGGCGCCGATCGCGCCCAGCCCGACGGAGCGTCGAGCCGGGCGCGTCGAGCGGGCTATGCCACGAAGCGGGAACGGCGTCGGCGTCCGATCAGGTAGCCAGCGCCGCCGAGGAGCAGAAGCGCACCGCCGATGCCGGCCACGGTCCCGGTGCCGTCACCGGTGACGGGCAGCCCGCCGCCGTCGCCGCCGCCGGGGGCGCCCAGGCTGGCGGAGGAAGCAGGAGTCGGTGCAATGGTCGTCGCGGGGCTGGGCGTGGTGCTCGGTGCAGGCGTGGGCTGAGACGTTGCCGTCGGCGTGGGCTGAGACGCGCAGTCGAGCGCCCGTGCGGCGTACAGGCCGTTGTTCAGGTAAGCCAGGTACACATCGACGGTCCCCTCATCAAGCGCCTTCTGCGCGGCCGCCTTCACGTTGACACCAGCGCCCGTCAACGTCCGGACCACCGTGACCCTCAGCGCCGTTGACCAGGCCTTCCGCACGTCCGCCTTGAGGAATGCGCGCAGATCATCCGCGGTGCCGTCCAGGCGCTCCTGAATGGCGTCAGGCAGAACGGGCAACGAGTCGGCCTTCGCCGCGGCCAGGATCTGGTTGGCCAACACGCGCACCTCCACATCGGTGGCGGAATCCAGGTCGATGGTGACAAGTTCGCGGATGTCCTTGTACACCTTGCGCTCGACCGTTTGGCAGGCCTCGTTCAGCACGGGCGGTTCGGTTTGAGCCGTCGCCGGCGCCGCCGGAACCAGGAAGGCCAGCGCCATTAGGACGCCGGCCGGTAGCTTCCATCGCATGTGAATCTTCTTCCCCGTTGCAGGTCAAAACGTGGCGATGCTACCCGTCGTCCACGCCAAATCGTTGCCCCGTCCGTGACCGGCCTCGCGTCGAGGCCACGGATCAGGGGTCAGCGGTCCGCATCCGGTCCACAAAAGGCCGGCGGACATTGCGGCTCGCGACCAGGTGGGTCGGGGCGTCGAACCGCTCGGCGGCGGCGAGGGTGTGGCCACGGTCGAGCGACCGCGGGGACAGGACAGCACGGGTGAGTCGGGCGGTGATCCTTGCGAGGGGCCAGGTGCCGTCGATGCCGGGCGACACGAGGCCGCGCATCCCATATTCGCCCTCCACGGGCTTCCCGGCGCGCGCTTCCGGCTGCCGCCGAATTCCTGTCACCATGTCCGGTGAAAGCGATACGACTTCTACGGCGGAATGCGGAGTCCTGATCTTGAGATTGCTGCGATGACCTCGGCCGTCGACGTCCGGCAGGTGACTGTCACCTACGGCTCGACGCTGGTGCTGGACGGTATCGACCTGCGGGTTCCCGAGGGCGCCGCCGTCGCGCTCGTCGGTGAGAACGGCGCCGGCAAGTCCACCCTGCTGCGCTGCATCACCGGCCTTCAGGAGCCGTCCGCCGGCGACATCTCCGTCTTCGAGGCGGTGCCCGGACGCGGCGCGGACTTCTGGCGGCAGGTCGCCACCACGGTGGAGTCGCCCAGTTGGTACCAGGGCCTGACCGTGCGCGAGCATCTCGACCTGGTCCGGGTGGTCAACGGCGGCGACCCTGGCGACGGGCACATCGACGAACTCTGCACCACCCTCGGCCTGACCGGGCTCTGCGACAGCCTGCCCATCACGCTCTCCTCCGGCCAGCGCCAGCGTTTCCTGCTCGCCGCGACCCTCGTACGGCCCAGCCGGCTGCTCGTCCTCGACGAGCCCGAGCAGCGTCTCGACACTCGGATCAAGCGTGCGATCGCGGCGCACCTGCGGTCGTACGTGAGGGCCGGCGGCACGCTGATCATGGCGAGCCACGACGACGGGTTCCGGGTCGGCGTCGGCGCGGACGAGATCGTGCTCACCCGCCCGGAGAGCTGAGGTGACCGCAATCGAGGCCCCGGCCCGGCGGGGCGTCCCCGCCGCCGTCGATGCCCGCCGCTGGATTCGCCGCCGCCGCATCGCCGTCGAGGGCCGCGCCGACATCGGCACGGTCTACGCGGCGACCCTCGCTCTACTGATGGCCGTCGCGCTCCTCGGACAGCCGTTGGTCCGCGTCGTCTGGCCGCCGGACGCGCCCGACGGGGACCCGGCGCTGACTCCGTTCCTCGGGGCCGTGGCCGTCTCCGCCGCGTTCGTCGTCGTACTGCGTCAGCTCGGTCCGCTGTCAGTCAGCCGTAGCGACGCCACCTGGCTGCTGCCGGCTCCGCTTCCCCGGCGCACCCTGCTCGCACCGGCGCTCACTCTGACCACCGTCGCCGCGCTTGTCGTCGGCGCCGTCACCGGTATCGCCGTGACCGGGCACGTCGCCGCCCGCCCGGCCGGGCTCCTGGTGCTGGGGGCCGGCGCCATCACCGGCGCGGCGGCCGCGGTTCTCGCGACGCTGCTCGCGCTTGCCTGCCAGCGACGGCCCTCCCTCGCCCGGCTCGCTGACGGCATCGGCATCGCGATCGGCGCGGGCTGCCTCGTCCTGACCGCCGCGCTGCGCACCACCGGCGACCACCGCCTGCCCTCCCCGCTCATACCGCCCGTGGCAGTGCTCGCCACCGGCGCCGCCGCCCTGGCCGTCGGGCTGATCGCGATCGTGCTGACCTGGCGGGCGCTGGAGAACTGGCCGACCGCGCCGATCGCCGAGGCGTCGATCAACGCGGGCGCGTACGCCGACGTCGTCTACGCGGTCGAACCGTCCTACCTGACCGAGATGAGCGCCCGCCGCTTCTGGCGCAGCCGCACCCGGATACGGACGACGCGCCTCCTGACCGCCCGCCGGGTCCCGCCGCTCATCGCCCAGGATCTGATCATCCTGCGACGCAAGGCCGCGCGGCTCTGGTGGCCGTTGGGTGCGGCCGCCGTCCCGGTCTACCTCGCGAATGGCCCCGCCTGGCTCCTTCTCGGCGTGGTCCTGATCGGCGCGCTCGCCGCCGCCGGCCTCACCGCGGAGTCCACCCACGGCGACGCCTCGAACCCGGCGATGCTGCGGCTGCTCGGCGTCACGGGCCGCCAGATGACCGCTCAGCGGCTCGTGGTCCCCGCTGTCGTCGCCGGCGTGTGGCTCACCGTCACCCTGGCCGCGCTGCAGGCCGCCGGCTCGCTCGCCGGACCGTGGTGGGCGCTCGGTCTGCTGGCCGGCCCGGCCGTCGCGGTGGGCGCCTTCCAACGGGCGAAGGCGAGCGCCGCCTCGATCGGCACCATCCTGGTCGACACGCCGCTCGGGGCGTTCCCAGCCGGCATGCTGCTGTGGCTCCTCAACGGCATCGACGTCCTGGCCGTCCTGACTCTGCCGGTCTCGGCCGGCCTGGTGACGCTGCAGGCGCCAGAGGCGCTCGGCTGGCATTGGCTGCTCGCGCAGGCGGTCGTCTCGGCGCTGGGGTGTGCCCTGCTGGTGCGGACATCCGGCGCCGCCGCTGGTTCACTCTGACCGCTGATATCGGTGCGGGACGTACCGACCGGAGGGCATCCTTGCCCGATACCAGGTCACCGGCTCGATCGCCGGTCATGAGCCGGGCCTTCTGCCTGCCGTCGGCCCACCGGGCGGCAGCCGAAGGCTCGTCGCCGTCTCAGGTGGCGTCGCCTCGGGGCGAACCCACCGCCGTGAGGAGGCACTGCGCCATGCCGATCGCCTGCAGCAGCGACATCACGGGTGCCCTGACGTCCAACGCCAGGTCGGCTGAGCGCATCGACAGCGCGCTGCTCGTGGTCACCAGCGTGGCGACGAGGTTGCCGGAGTCGTCGGCGATGGTGAAGTCCCGGGCGCTCCAGTTGCCTCCGGTCGTGGTGCCCGGCCGTCCGCCAGGGTCACCGCGCCGCGTCTTCGACCCGAGTAGTCGATCATGAAATCCAGGATGAACTCGGACTGCGGCCCGACCAGCCGGTAATGGTCGTTGGCGAAGCTGGTGGCGGCGCCGGTGGCCAGCACGGTGGCGGCGGTGGCGTCGCGGATCTCGAACCGTCGCCGCTTGGAGACGAACCGGCGACGGATGACGGCGACCGGGGTCCCGTCGCGCGAGGTGACGGTGACGGTACGCCTGAGCGGGGACGTCAGGGGCAGCAGGAGCAGGCCGGTGAAGGTGGGGTGCACCGCGCCATTGTCGTCGGCTGTGGAGATTTCGCCTCCCGCCTGCGGAGAAAGTAACCGACCGCGTACGGGCGGCCCTCGGTCGGACCCCGTCACCGCCGGGACGGGCTCGGGCGGCCGCACCAGGCACGGGCCGGCGCCGTACGGACCAGCAGCCCGCTGACCAGCAGCGCCAGCACCGCCAGCACCGCGCCCGCTGTGGCGGCGATGAAGGCCGGGTCGATCGGGGGCGTGACGAGGGAGCCGAGGCGCGGTCCGAAGAGCAGCATGATGCCGAGCCCGACCAGGAACGCGGCGGCGACCGGAGCGGCGAAGCGGTGCACCACCCACCACGCCGTCGGGCTGCCGCGCCAGAGCCCCCGGAGCACGGCTGCTGCCACCACCGTGCAACAGACCATGGTGAGCCAGTTTCCCGTGCCCCCGACGTCGGCGAGCAGCACGGTGTTCACGGCGACCGTGTACGCCAACCAGAACGCGAGCAGCAGGATGCTCGCGACGATGCTGGACGGCCGAGGCGACGGCTCGCGCCCCATGGTCGGCGGGCCGGGGCCCAGCGGCTCGTCGGTCATCGCCGGATCCTACGGGTGCCGTCTCCTTCGCACGGAAGTGCCGCTGGCGGCGTCCGCGAGCCCGGCGCCGGGGCCGTGTCGTACGGTCGGTCCATGTCCGCCCCCGATGACGTCCTGGCCGCCCTCCGCGACTTCGTCGCCCGCGTCGACGCGCTCGATCCGGCCGCCCCGCCGCGGGGTGAGCTGGTCGTCGGCCTGCGCGGCGTCGAGTCGAGACTGGCGCTCAGCGCCCCGGTCGCCCGCGCCCTGGTGGAGGCGCTGCGGGCGTACCACGATCCGCGCGACCGGGGCCGCTGCGACCACTGCGGCGGCGGGCGACTGGACGACAACTTCCTGTGCGGCGACTGCGGCGGGCCCAGCGGGCTGTTCGGGCAGTTGATCTCCGAGCGGGCCGCCCGGCACACGGAGCAGGGTGCGGTCCCGGCGGCACCCGCCGCGGGCGGCCGGCACGCCCGGCACGACGGTCGCTGACGCCTGTCGCACCCGGGCCCGGCAACCTGTTCCGGATCATCCGGGAGCTGACCGCGCAGACCGTGCGTTGACGCGACCCCGCCGCCTGCGGTGCGGAGACCGGAGCCGGGAGCTGCGGGTACGTGGGCGACCCCCGATTTCCTGTCGGTCGTGGTCGCTACCCTCCCGGCGTGACTGATCCGGTGAATGGCACACGGGTGCCGAGCGTGGAGGACGAGGCCAGGTTCTGGGCCCTCGTCGAGGCGGCCTGGGAGCGGCTCGGCGACGAGCCCGCGGCGCTCCGGCGGGCGCTGCTCACGCGGGACCCCGAGGCCGGCGACGAGGGTCTCTACGCCATCGACGCCTGGCTCGACCGGTTCCTCGACAACCTCCGCCAGCTCACGGCCGACCTGTCCAGCCGGGAGCTGACCGACCTGGACCGGGTGGTCGAGCGCAAGCTGCACGACATCGACCGGGCCGACGTGCACGAGGTGACCGACGGCTCCGACGACGGGTTCCTCTACTGCCGGGGGCACGTCGTCGCGCTCGGGCGCGGGTTCTACGAGGCGGTGAGCGCCGATCCCCGGGTCGCCGTGCCCGACGGCGAGTGCGAGGCCATGTGCTACTTCTTCGCCCACCTGCACAGGGAGCGGTTCGGCGGATGGCCGGAGACCGGCTCGGGCATCTCCCGGGAGTCCTGCACCAACGCGGCCGGCTGGCACGCCTGACACCCGCGCCACCCCCGGGCGGGATCCACGACATTCGCCCGGCGGCATACACACTGAACGTACGCAGCCGTCAACTCCGTGGAGGCAGCCTCATGCCGTACGCACCCGTCGTCGTCGCCCTGCCGATCGCCGACCGCCCGACCTCGTTCCGTTTCTACTCCGAGGGGCTCGGCCTGCAGGCCGTCGGCGAGCCGGCCGACGACGGCGTCCCCGAGCCCCTGCAGTACGCGCTCAACGACGGCCTGCGTGTCATGCTGGTGCCCACCGGCGGCTTCGGCTGGGTCATCGGCGACCACGAGGTGGCCCGGCGCGGGCAGAGCGAGTGCGTCGTCAGCCTCCCCGCCGCGACGCCGGCCGAGGTCGACGAGCTGGTCGGGCGGGCGCGGGCGGCCGGCGCGCAGATCGTCGTGGAGCCGGGCCAGCAGCCGTGGGGCTACACGGGCACCTTCGCCGATCCGGACGGTCACCTCTGGACGGTGCTCGCCGAGGCGCACTGACGCCGCCCGCGAGGCGCCGCCCGGCCGGGCCTCGACCCGGACGGCGGCGTGCCTCCGGACGCCACGACCGGACGGCCCGGGTCGTGTGGACCCGGGCCGTCCGGTGACAGGGGGCAGGCTTACGGAGGAGATCAGAGGGGGCGGTGCGGGTAGCCGGCGGTGCCCGGCTCCGGGACGACCTCGACCTCGGTCACCACGTACTCCGTGTCGGTCGTCGTGGTGGTGGCCGGCCGGTCGTCGGTGTCGGCGTCGGAACGGCGCTTCGCCGCCGCGGCGGCTCCGGCCGCTGCCACCCCGGCCACGGCGGCGCCCGCCGCCACGGCCTTGCCGGACACCCCGGCGCTGCCGTTGTCGCCGCGGGTAGCGGCGGCGTGCTCGACGCCCGGGGTGCCGACCCCGACACCGCTGTCGACCGTGCCGCGCCAGGCGCCGGTCTCGACGCCCCGCTCCTCGATGTACGTCTTGAACTTCCGCAGGTCGGATTCGGCCTGTCGTTCGATGACGTTGAGCTTGTCGCCGGCCTTCTCGAGCAGGCCCTCGGGCTCGTACTCCAGGTGCAGCCGCACCATGGTGCGCTCGGCGTCGACGGGCTGGAAGTAGACCGCCCCGGCGTTGGTCACGCCCTCGGTGGCCGCCCAGGCCACCTTCTGGTCGGGCACCTGCTCCAGGACCTTGGCGTCCCACTCGCGCTGGACGCCACCGATCTCGGCGACCCAGTGCATCCGCCGGTCGTCGAGCTGGCGGACCTCACGCACGCCCCCCATGAACCGGGGGAACTCCTCGAACTGCGTCCACTGGTTGTACGCGGTGCTGACCGGAACATCTACTTCGATGGACTTCTCGACCTTCGTGGTCATGGGCAATCCTCCTCGTCAGGTCGAACCGCTCTCGTTCGGTGGGGAGAGCCGTCCTCGTCGAACAAACTCCTACCCCTGCCGAGGACGCTCAACCACCCGACCTGCCGAGACACCACATCGGAAGGTCACGGCGCACCCCCGGCCCGGCCGGTCAGGCGGCCTGTTCGGGGAGCCCGCTCAGTCGGCGGACCGGCGAGAAGGCCACCCACAGCACCCCCGCGAGCGCACCCGTCGTCGCGATCCAGAGGGCCGGCCGTACGCCGAGGGCGGTCCCGAGCGCGCCGCCGAGCAGCGCGCCGATCGGCCGGATGCCGTAGTTGACCGTGCGCCGGGCCCCGGTCACCCGCGCCAGCAGCGCCGGCGGGGTGAGCGCGGTCTGCACCGAGCCGCCCACGATGTCGAGCATCATCACCCCGGCGGCGGAGAGGAACTCAGCGGCGAAGAGCATCCCGAGCACCAGCGGGCCCGGTCCGCTGGCCAGCGGAACGAGCAGCAGGGGAGCGGGGAAGAGGACGAACGAGGCGACCAGCGCCGGGCCGACCCCGAAGCGGCGGGCCAGCCGGCCGGTGGCGGTCGCGCCGACCAGTCCGCCGACCGCGCCCGCGCCGAGCACCGCGCCCAGCAGGCCGGGCGCGAGGTGGAGTTCCTGCGTCGCGTAGAGCACGAAGAGCGCGATGAACATGAAGTTGAACAGGTTGACGGTGGTGGTGCCGAGCAGGATCGCGCGCATCATGGGCGTCCGCGCGATGAACCGCAGCCCGGCGCCGAGGGCCAGGCCGCCGCCGCGCGCGGGCGCCGGCTCCGTCGGCCGGATCCGCCCCAGGAAGTACGCGGACACGACGTACGACAGCGCGTCGGCGACCAGGGCGAACGGGGCGGTGAGCACCTGAACGAGGATGCCGCCGACGCTGGGCCCGGCCACCTGTGACATCGCGCGGCTGCCGTTGACCAGGGTGTTCGCCGCCACGTAGTCGGGTCGGGCCACGATGGACACGAAGAGCGGCCCCCGGGCGACCTCGAAGAACACGGCGAGCGTGCCGACGGCGAAGGCCGCCGCGTAGAGCTGTGCCATCGTGAGTACGCCGAGCAGGTGGGCGACCGGCACCGCGATCAGCAGCAGCGCGCGGCCGAGGTCGGTGAGGATCATGACCCGGCGCTTGTGCGGGAGCCGGTCCACCCAGGCGCCGGCGAGCAGCGGGAAGAGCAGGTTCGGGGCGAGCGCGGCGGCGGTCAGGTAGCCCATCTCGGCCGGGGACGCGCCGAACACCAGCACGGCCAGCAGCGGCAGGGCCAGGGTGGAGATCTCGTCGCCGAAGTACGACACGGTCTGCGCCGACCAGTACCGGCGGAACACCCGCTCGCGCAGCAGCCGGGGCAGCGGGCCGCGCCGCGCGGGACCGCCGGGCGGGGCGGCAACCGGAATGCCGGTTGCCTGACCGCTCACCGGTCGCCCTTCTGCTTGCCGGGGTCGCGGGCAACCGGTCCGCTGACCGGAAGCTCCCCGTCGCAGCCGCTGACGGCGCCGGCGGTGGCCGCGTCGGCGTGGTCGGCGGTCGGACCGGCTCCGGCGCCGGCGGTGGCCGTGTTGGCGTTGGGCGGGCTGGCTCCGGGGGCGGTCGCGTTGGCGCTGGCGGCAGCGGTAGGGGCGGTCGGGCCGGTGGTGTCGGCGAGGGCATCGGTGGGTGGTGGTTCGGTGAGGACGGCCAGCTGCACGAGGGTGACCTTCCGGCTTTCGGCCGGTCGCTTCGTCGGGTCGGTGACCCGGTCGTCGTACTCGGCGAGCAGGGCCTCGATGCGCTGGGTCAGCCGGCCCATCTCGTCGGCGGTCACGTACAGCGGCCGGTCGGTGAACCCGGTGACCGCCCGCCAGGCCACCGGCTCGTCGGCCCGCCGGGCGAGGAACTCCTCGGCGCGGTGGGTGTAGAGGGCGAGCTGCGTCGCGCTCAGGGCGTTGGTGGCGGCAACTACCTGCGGGTCGTCGGAGTCGTCGTCCCAGGAGGTGTTGTGCGCGGTGGCCCGCCAGGGCCGCTCCCGGGCGTCGGCGCCGGGCACCCGCTCGGCGAGCCCGTACTTGGCGAGCTGCCGGAGGTGGAACGAGCAGTTCGGCACGCTTGTGCCGAGCCGCTCGGCGGTCTGGGTGGCGGTCAGCGGGCCGTGCTGGCGCAGCAGCCCGATGATGGCCATCCGCAGCGGATGCGCGTAGCCGCGCAGGGCCTTGGGGTCGGAGAGCTTCACCTCGGGCAGCGACATACGCTAAAGCTATCTTTATAAAGGTAGCTTCAGCAATGCTGCAGGGCGCATCGCGAAGGATGACGCCTGCGCCACCCACCCCGCGCGACGCCGTCCCGAAGGCATCAGCCAGAGGTGATCAGGGCGCCATGGACGTAAAAGGCGTCCGGTAGCGGCAGGCCTCGGGGCGGGGAAGGGGGCGGCGTCAGCTGTAGATGGTGGTGGCGTATCGCGGGCCGTAGTGGCGTTCCAGGTCGGCCAGGCTCTCCGCCGGGTTCTCGACCTCCTTGACCAGCCGGGCCCGGGACGGCAGCGCGTCCGGCTGCCAGCTCTCCGGCTGCCACAGCTCGGAGCGCAGCAACGCCTTCGCGCAGTGGTAGAAGATCTGCTCGATCTCCACCACCAGAGCGAGGACCGGCCGGTGCCCCTCGACCACCATGTCGTCGAACCACGGGGCGTCGCGCACCAACCGGGCCCGGCCGTTGATCCGCAGCGTGTCGGTGCGCCCGGGGATCAGGAAGATCAACCCGACGTGCGGGTTGTCCAGGATGTTGCGGTAACCGTCGGCCCGCCGGTTGCCGGGCCGCTCCGGGACGGCGATGGTCCGCTCGTCCAGCACCAGCGCGAAGCCGGGCGGGTCGCCCTTCGGCGAGACGTCGCAACTGCCGTCCGCGCCCGCCGTCGCCACCAGGCAGAACGGTGACGCGGCCAGCCAGTCCCGGTCCCGTTGGTGCAGGACGGGCCGCTCCTTGGCCAGCGCCCGCGGCGTCGGCGCCCCCAGCAGCTCGCGCAGTTCCTCGTGCGAGGTGATCTCCACCGTCACGTGATCCTCCCCCGTGCGTTGACCCCGGTGGCGGCGTGCCCGCCGTCAGTTCAGCCTAGGAGGGCGCGACGAGCGCCAGGTTTGTCACTCCGAGGTGGGGGTACCGCCTCACCCGACCCGCCCGGAGAGACCGAGCAGTGGAGGCCCGATGGAGAGCCGACTCAAGGTGCTGGGCCACCCCGTCCACCCGATGCTCGTCATGTTCCCCGTCGGCCTGCTGGTCACCGCGGTGCTGTTCGACCTGGTGGACACCGTCGGCGGGCCGGACTTCCTCGGCGAGGTCGCGTACTGGAACATCACCGTCGGCCTGGTCGGCGGCCTGTTGGCCGCGGCGGCCGGGACGTTCGACCTGCTGGCCATCCCGCCGAACACCCGCGCGAAGCGGGTGGCGCTGACCCACGCCGCCGCCAACGTGGCGGTGATCCTGCTCTTCGCCGCGATCTGGGTGGTCCGGCTCAACGCCGACTCCCGGGGCGCCGGCGGCGCGCTGATCGCCATCGAGGTGGTCGCCCTGGCCATCCTCGGCGTCAGCGCCTGGCTCGGCGGCGAACTCGTCGACCGGCTCGGCGTCGGCGTGGACCGGGAGGCCGGCCTGGACGCCCCCAGCTCACTGCGGCCCCCGGCGGCCACCCAGCGGATCGGAGAGGCGCGATGAGCGAGCAGAGCGGAAGGGCTGGCATGAGCGAGCAGAGCGGCGGTTCCGGCCGGGGTTGGCGCGGCCGGCAGCAGGGCTGGGACCCGATGGGCGAACTCCAGTCGCTGCGCTCGGAGCTGCGCCGGCTGGTCGGCGGCCGGACCGGGTCGTCGGACGTCGAGCTGACCGAGACCGCCGACGGCTGGGAGGCCGTGGTGCGGCTGCCCGGGGTGGCGCCGGAGGAGGTGGCGGTCGAGCTGGACGACCGCGAGCTCTGCGTCCGCGCCCGCTCCGAGGCCGAGGTCAACGCCGACCACGGCATCCCCGGCGGCTTCGAGACCCGGGGCTTCGAGTACCGCGTCGACCTGCCGTCCCGGGTGGACCCCGACGCCATCGACGCGGTCATGGACCACGGCCTGCTCCGGGTGCGACTGCCCCGGGCCGCCCGGCCCGCGCCGCGCTCCATCACCGTCGGCCGCACCGGACCCCGCTCCGCCGGCCCCGCCGGGGGTACGCCGAGCGTCGTCGACCCGGCCGCGGACCGGGAGATGCACCGCCCGGACATCGCGCTCGACGAGACCGACCGGCCGTAACGGGCCGCGTGGTCACCCCGGACCTGCTCGGCTCCGCCGCCGGGCGCGTGCCCGACGTCGAGCGGATCGCCGTGCTGCGCGCCAACGCGCTCGGCGACTTCATCTTCGTCCTGCCGGCGCTGGAGGCGTTGCGGGCCGCGTACCCGCGGGCGGAGATCGTGCTGCTCGGCGCGCCGTGGCACGCGAGGCTCTGGCGCGACCGGCCCGGGCCGGTGGACCGCGTGCTGGTGGTGCCGCCCGCGCCGGGGATCCGCGGCCCCGATCCGGGCGAGCCGCGGTGGGCGCCGGAGGACTTCCTCGCCGCGGCCCGTCGGGAACGCTTCGACCTGGCGTTGCAGCTGCACGGCGGCGGCGCCAACTCCAACCCGTTCGTCGGCGCCCTCGGCGCGCGCGTCACCGCCGGGCTGCGCGCCGAGGACGCGCCCCCGCTGGACCGCTGGATCCGGTACGTCTACTACCAGCACGAGGTGATCCGCTACCTGGAGGTGGCCGCGCTGGTCGGCGCCGGCGCCACCACCATGGTCCCCACGCTGGCCGTCACCGACGCCGACCGGGCGGAGGCCGACGAGGTGCTCGGCCCGGCGCGGCGACCGAGGGTGGCGCTGCACCCCGGCGCCACGGACACCCGCCGGCGGTGGCCCGCCGAACGCTTCGCCGAGGTGGCCCGCGAGCTGGTCGGCGACGGGTACGAGGTGCTGGTCACGGGCACCCCCGCCGAGCAGGAGGTGGTGGACCGGGTGGTCGCGGCGGGCGGGGTGCCCCTCCGGCCGCAGGTGGGCACGCTCGGCCTCGGCGGGCTGGCCGGCTGCTACGCCGGCTGCGAGCTGGTGGTCTCCAACGACACCGGGCCGCTGCACCTGGCCGCCGCCGTGGGCACCGCGACGGTCGGCATCTACTGGGTCGGCAACCTGATCACGGTGGCGAACCTGCTGCGCGGGCGGCACCGGCCGATCAGCTCGTGGACGGTGCTCTGCCCGGTCTGCGGCGTCGACTGCACCCCGGGGATCTACCCGCACCGCCCCGGCGACGGCGAGTGCCCGCACCGGGACTCCTTCGTCATCGACGTGCCGGTGGTCGAGGTCCTGGAGGCGGCCCGCGAGCTGCTCCGCCCGGAGCCCGGCGCCCCCTGAACGCCCGCGTCCCCGCCGCCCTCAGGCCCGTTGGGCCGTCTCCTCCTCGGCGAGCACGACCTCCCACGCCTCCACGTCCCGGTCGGTGACCGTCGTCGGCGACTCCAGGTGGTACGCGCCGCTGGGCAGGACGCCGGCGCCGCCGAAGCGCGCCAGCACGGCGAGCTGGGCGGCGACGTCCTCGCCCTGGTGCTTCTCGTGCACCCGCCGCCAGAAGTCGAACCCGCCCGAGTCGACCAGCTTCGCGCGGTCGTAGAGCACGCAGCCGCCGATCCAGGACACCTTGTACGCCCGCCAGGCGCCCGGCGGCAGGTCCAGCCCGCGCGTGACGTGCAGCAGGTTCGCCGCCGAATGGATCGACGCGCGGTCCCACTGCGGGGTGCCCGGCCGGATCCGTTCCGGGGTGGGCGGGCCGGTCCACTCCTCGTAGTGCCGGTGCGTCTGCGGCCGGACGTCATCGGCGTACGACAGCCCGTGCACCGCGTTGCCGACGAAGCCGCAGCCCAGCTCCCCGATGGCGGTGACCAGCCGGCGCAGCGTGCCCGGCTCCAGCCAGACGTCGTCGTCGAGGCAGAGCACGTACCGGGCGGCGGAGGCGGCCAGCAGGTACGCCCGGTGCTCGGCCAGCCCGCGCCGGGGCAGCCGGCGGGTCAGCAGCACGGGGTGCCCCCGGTGGCGCAGCGCCCGCACCATGGTGGCCGCCGCCGGGTGCCGGTACGCGGCGTCGCCGTCGGACTGGTCGCTGACCACCACCCCGAAGCCGGGCGCACCCTCCTGCGCGGCCAGCCCGGAGAGGGTGACCGCCAGTTCGGCGGGGCGGTTGCGGGTCGGGATCAGCACGTCGAGCAGCCGATCCTCGCGGAACGCCCCGGCCGTGCCGAGGTCGAGCGGGCGGTTCACGACGGCTTGCTCGTCAGGGAGGTGTCCTCCTGCGGCTCCTGGCCGTGCGCCCGGATCCGGTCGATGATCGCCGAGGTGGACCGGTCGGGGACGTACCCGAGGGTGCGCACCTGCCCGCCGAGCCGGCGCACCAGCGGCGCCTCCGGCACCATCTCCGGCGGATAGTCGCCGCCCTTGACGTACACGTCGGGGCGGACCGTCTCGATCAGCCCGGCCGGGGAGTCCTCCTCGAAGACCACCACGTGGTCGACGCACGCCAGCGCGGCGAGCAGGGCGATCCGGTCCTCGACCGGGTTCACCGGCCGGTCCGGGCCCTTGAGCCGGCGTACGCTGCCGTCGGAGTTGACCGCCACCACCAGCAGGTCGCCGAGCGCTCGGGCCTGCTCCAGGTAGCGCACGTGACCCCGGTGCAGCACGTCGAAGCAGCCGTTGGTGAAGACGATCGCGCGGCCCGCCCGGCGATGCTCCGCGACGATCGTCGCCAGCTCGTCGGTGCCGACCAGCGCCCGGTGCTCCGCCCGGCCACCCGGTGCGTCGAGGGCGACGAGCAGGTCCTCGCGGCGGCACACGCAGGTGCCGGTGTCCGAGACGGTGATGGTCGCGGCGAGCTGGGCCAGCTGGGCGGCGGTGGGCAGCGGCGCGTCGGCGGCCAGCGCCAGCGTCATCGCCGCCAGGTACGCGTCGCCCGCCCCGACCGCGTGGCTGGCCGGCACCGGGGTGCTGTGGCTGCGCCGGGGCTCGCCGTCCGCCCCGCCCACCACCGCGCCGTCGGTGTCCAGGGTCACCGCCACCACGTCCGCACCGGTGTGCGCGCGCAGCTCGGCGAGGCGGGACTCGGCCAGCACGGCCCGGTCCACGCCCTCGCCGACCGTGGCGTTCACGGTGACGCCGGTGCCGGTCACGGTGAGCCCGTCCCCGGTCATCGCCACCCGCCCCTCGCCGGCCGTCGGCTCGTCGGTCGGGTCCGCCTCCACGGACCGGTGGGCGTCCTGGTGCGGGCCGACGCCGCCCGGGGCGACGCCCACCGTCAGTTCGGAGGGCCCGTCGGTCGGGTCGCCGTCGGGGTGGTCGAGGTGCAGTCCGGCGCCGGGCGCCGGCCGGGCACCGGCGGCCCGGGCGAGCAGTCGGGTCGCCTCGGCGAAGCTGGGGGTCACCACGGTCGGGGCGAGACCGCGCCAGTCGGCCAAATCGTGGGCGTCCAGCGCGACCGTCGCGTACCGCTCCCGGTGGGCCACCAGCCAGGCGCGGACCGCGGCGGGCAGCGCGCCCAGGCCGTAGTCGCAGACCACCAGGGTGGGCGCCTCGCCACCGGCGGCGCGCAGTTCCTCGGTGGCGCAGTCCAGCGCCGTGAGCAGCCGGGCCACCCCGTCGTCGTCGAGCGCGTCGTCGGCGTCGCCGGAGTCCTCCCGGAGCAGGATCTGGTTGCCCGCCAGCATGCGTCGCTTCACCGGCGTCGGCCGGCCGGGCTGGTTGACCGTACGGTCCCAGACGCCGGCCCGGTCCAGACAGTCGTGCAGCTCGTCGCCGGCGACGTCCGCGCCGACCGGGGCCACCAGCACCGCCCGGCCCCCGAGCGTGGCGACGTTGACGGCCGTGTTCGCCGCCCCGCCGGCCGCGGAGATCCGTCGGCGCAGGGTGAGGACCGGGGCGGGGGCCTCCCGGCAGAGCCGGTCGGACTCGGCGAACCGCCAGTCGTCGAGCATCGCGTCGCCGACCACCAGGACGGGACGACCCAGCCAGCCCTGCACCACCGCGGCGAGCCGGCGCTGTTCCGCTGCTCCTCCTGCCATGCCGTCCCGGGTCCCCCGGGGCATCCTGACCAAACCTGCCGCCGCCGGGGAGGGGTTTCGGGCACCGGGCCCCGGGAAGGGACGGACGGTACCCCGGAGAGGAGAGACACCGAGATGGCAGCGACGACACTTCAGGGCAAGCGGATCGCGTTCCTGGCGGCCGACGGCGTCGAGGAGGTCGAGTACGTCCAGCCCCGTGAGGCGGTGGAGCGGGCCGGCGCCACGGTGGAGCTGGTCTCGCTCGAGCCCGGCACGATCCAGTCCTTCAACCACCTGGACCAGTCCAAGACGTACGACGTGGACGTCACCGCGGCCGACGCGGACGCCGG
Organism: Micromonospora sp. CPCC 205546; assembly: GCF_036902715.1. Lineage (NCBI taxonomy): Bacteria > Bacillati > Actinomycetota > Actinomycetes > Micromonosporales > Micromonosporaceae > Micromonospora > Micromonospora sp. CPCC 205546. The sequence continues at coordinate 194,468 of NZ_JBAKHL010000005.1, read as the reverse complement.
CGGCTACGACGCGCTGGTGCTGCCCGGCGGGGTGGCCAACCCGGACTTCCTGCGGGCCGATCCGGACGCGGTGCGCTTCGTCAGGGCGTTCTTCGACGCCGGCAAGCCGGTCGGGGTGATCTGCCACGGGCCGTGGACGCTCGTCGAGGCGGACGTGGTGCGTGGCCGCCGGATGACCTCCTGGCCCAGTCTGCGCACCGACCTGACCAACGCCGGCGCGACCTGGGTCGACGAGGAGGTCGTCACGGACGGCGGCCTGGTCAGCAGCCGTAAGCCGGACGACCTGCCCGCGTTCTGTGCGAAGATCGTCGAGGAGTTCGCCGGAGGCCCGCACTCGTCCCGTTGACCGGTCGTCGGTCGGGGAGCCGGTGGCCCGCAGCGCCGCCGGCCTCCCGACCGACGAGGTGCACGCCGTTGCGCGTGCATGTCTCGGGTGGGCGGGGAAAGGAGGCGGGATGACCACGCAAGCCCCGGCGCTCGGCGGACGGCAGATCCGGCTGCTGATGTTCGGCCTGATGACCGGCATGTTGCTGGCCGCGCTCGACCAGACCATCGTCGGCACCGCGCTGCCGACCATCGTCGGTGAGCTGGGCGGGATCAACCACTACTCGTGGGTGGTGACCGCGTACCTGCTCGCCTCCACGGCCTCGACGCCGCTCTACGGCAAGATGGCCGACCTGTACGGGCGACGCCCCGTCTTCCTCTTCTCCATCGGCACGTTCCTGCTCGGCTCGTTGCTGGCCGGACTGTCGCAGGACATGACCCAGCTCATCGTCACCCGGGGCATCCAGGGTCTCGGCGCCGGCGGCCTGATGACGCTCGCGTTCACCATCATCTCGGACGTGGTGTCGCCCCGGGAGCGCGGTCGCTACCAGGGGCTCTTCGGGGCGGTCTTCGGTCTCTCCTCGGTCGCCGGCCCGCTGGTCGGCGGCTACTTCGCCGAGACCGACTGGCGGTGGATCTTCTACATCAATTTGCCGTTGGGGATCCTGGCGCTCATCGTGTGCTCCCGGGTGCTGCGGCTGATCCCGTTCACCAAGCGCGACCACTCGATCGACTGGATCGGCGCGGCGCTGCTGGTCGCCGGGGTGAGTTGCCTGCTGCTCGCGCTCAGCTGGGGCGGCAACGAGTACGCCTGGGCCTCCGGGGTGATCGTCGGCCTCTTCGCCGCGGGCGCGGTGCTCGGCGTGCTCTTCGTGCTCCAGGAGGCCCGCGTGGCCGAGCCGATCCTGCCGCTGCGGCTGTTCCGCAGCGCCACGTTCGCGCTGGCCAACTCGGCCGGCTTCGTGCTCGGCCTGGTGATGTTCGGCTCGATCATCTTCATCCCGCTCTATCTCCAGATCGTCCGGGGCGCCTCGCCGACCCGCAGCGGCCTGCTGATGCTGCCGATGATGGCCGGCGTCATCATCACCTCGGTGCTCACCGGCCGGGCGATGAGCCGGATCGGGCGCTACAAGTGGTTCCCGGTGGCTGGCGCGGCGGTGCTGGTGGTCGGCATGCTGCTGTTCACCCGGCTGGAGGTGGCGACCTCCCTCTGGCTGGCCTTCACCTACATGGTCGTGATCGGCGTCGGGCTGGGGCTCTGCATGCAGTCGCTGATCCTGGCCGTGCAGAACGCCGTGTCGATGCGGGACCTGGGCGCCGGCACCTCCTCGGCGACGTTCTTCCGCTCGCTGGGCGGCTCGTTCGGCGTCGCCATCCTCGGCGCGGTGCTGTCGGCGCGGCTCACCTCGGAGCTGGCCGGCCGGCTCCCGGGCGCGATCGCCCAGCTACCGCCGGAGCAGCGGGCCGCGGTGGCGGCGAGCGGCGGAGCGGACATCTCGGTCAACGACCCGGCGACCATCCTGGCGCTCCCCGCCCCGCTGCGCGCGGCCGTCCAGGGGGCGTTCGTCGAGTCGCTGCACCTGGTCTTCCTCACCACCGGCCTGATCGCGATCGTGGCGGTGCTGGTCACCCTGGCGCTGCCGAACGAGAAGCTGCGGGGCGCGGGGCCGGGCGGCGCCACGGGCGGCACGGACGGCCTCGGCGGCGAGGGCCCGGCGCCCGGGGGCAAGCCGCTGGCCAGCGAGTCGAAGCAGGAGGCCGCCGCCGAGATGGAGGCGAAGAGCCAGACGATGCTCTGAGCGGGCCGGCGGGGCACCTGCGTGCGGCTCCGAGCCGGGCGGGGCCCTCGCGGGCGACCGGGCCGGACCCTATTTGAGGATCAGCCGGTTGGTCTGCTCGAAGACGTCCAGGTCGGCGAGGGTCTCGGGGACGCTCGCGGAGAGCGGGGCCGGGAGCTGCGCCCGGTGGAAGAAGCCCGCGTCGGTCGTCTCGTCGGTGATCCGGGCCAGCTCGCCGTCCCACTCGTCGACCCGGAACGCGGTCGTGAAGATCTGGTACGTGTGGCCGTACATGTTGGTGTGGGTGCGGTCCGGGCCGGTGTAGAGGGCGAAGGCGCTGACCCGCAGCGCGCGCAGCCCGGTCTCCTCGCGTACCTCGCGGACGGCGCAGTCGGCGATGGACTCACCCAGCTCCATCGCCCCGGCGGGCAGCGCCCACTGCCCGTTGTCGGAGCGCTGGATCAGCAGCAGGCGCCCCGCCTTGTCGCGCACCACGGCGCGGGCGCCGACGAACATCAGCGTCCGGTCACCGGCGAGCGCGCGGAGCTGTCCCACGTACGAATCGGCCCAGGAGATGCTCACCCGGACAATTTACGGGGTCCATCCGGTCTCGACCGGCTTTCCAGGGTTCCCAACCTGTGACCGCCGACACTACTTTGTTACCCATGCGTAGCACGATGATGGACGCCCCCCTCCAGGTCTCCAGGATCCTTCTCCACGGCGCCACCGTGCACGGCGCTGCGGAGGTGGTCACCTGGACCGGTGGCGAGCCGCGCCGGATGTCGTACGCCGAGGTCGGGCGCACGGCGGCCCGGCTGGCCCACGCGCTGCGCGAGGAGTGCGGGGTCACCGGCGACGAGCGGGTCGCGACCTTCATGTGGAACAACGCCGAGCACCTGGTGGCGTACTTCGCGGTGCCCAGCATGGGCGCGGTGCTGCACACCCTCAACATCCGGCTCTTCCCGGACCAGGTCGCCTACATCGCCAACCACGCCGAGGACCGGGTGGTGCTGGTCGACTCGACGCTCATCCCGCTGCTGGCCCGGGTGATCGGCGAGATGACCACCGTGCGGCACGTGGTGGTGGTCGGCGGCGGCGACCCGGCCCCGCTCTCGGCGGCGGCGGGCGACCGGATCACCGTGCACCACTGGGACGCGCTGCTGGCCGACCGTCCGGACGCCTTCGACTGGCCCGAGGTGGACGAGCGCGACGCCGCCGCCCTCTGCTACACCTCGGGCACCACCGGCAACCCGAAGGGCGTGGCCTACTCGCACCGCTCGATCTACCTGCACTCTCTGCAGGTCTGCATGCCGGAGGGGTTCGGCCTCGGCCCGACCGACCGGGAACTGCCCATCGTGCCGATGTTCCACGCGATGGCCTGGGGGCTGCCGTACGCGGCCTTCCTCTCCGGGGCGTCGCTGATCATGCCGGACCGGTTCCTGCAGGCCGGGCCGATCGCGGAGATGATCGCCGCCGAGCGGCCCACCCTGGCCGGCGCGGTGCCGACGATCTGGAACGACCTGCTGGCGCACCTGGACGCCCACGACGTGGACAGCTCCTCGCTGCGGGAGGTGATCGTGGGAGGTTCGGCCTGCCCGCCGGCGATGATGCACGCGTTCGCCGAGCGGCACGGCATCGACGTCATCCACGCCTGGGGGATGACCGAGATGTCACCGCTGGGCTCGGTCTCCCGGGCGCCGGCTGGCGCGAGCGGCGAGGAGGCCTGGCGCTACCGCTACACGCAGGGCCGGGTGCCGGCCGGGGTCGAGGCCCGCATCGTCGGCCCGCTGGGTGAGCCGTTGCCCGCCGACGGGACGTCGGTCGGTGAGCTGGAAGTCCGCGGGCCCTGGGTGACCGCGCGGTACGTCGGCGACGACGACGGCGACGAGGAGAAGTTCCGCGACGGCTGGCTGCGTACCGGCGACGTCGGCACGCTCTCGCCGGACGGCTACATCACGCTCACGGACCGGGCGAAGGACGTCATCAAGTCCGGTGGCGAGTGGATCTCCTCGGTCGAGCTGGAGAACGCCCTGATGGCGCATCCCGCGGTGCTGGAGGCCTGCGTGGTGGGGGTGCCCGACGAGCGCTGGGGTGAGCGGCCGCTGGCCACCGTGGTGCTCCGCGAGGGGGAGTCGGCGACGGCGGAGGACCTGCGGGAGTTCCTCGCCGGGTCGGTGGCCCGCTGGCAGTTGCCGGAGCGCTGGGCCGTCATCGACGCGGTGCCGAAGACCAGCGTGGGTAAGTTCGACAAGAAGATGGTGCGTTCCCGGTACGCCGGGGGCGAACTGAGTGTCCGGGAGCTGACCGCTCCGTAACGGTTTCAGGCGCACCGTCGCCTGTAGGGGTAGGGACCACTCCTGAAATCCCTCCCCAGGGGCGGCCCCGGCGTTCGCACCGCGCCGGGGCCGCCCGCTCCACGCGGGTTACCCGCCCCGTCATTGTTGCGAAACTTGTTCGCCTCTGTGCCCATGACGGGGAAATCCGCCCAGCTCAGGGGGACTGCCGCTCCTCGGCCCGACCGTCACCCGTCCGCGCTGGTGGTGATGAGCACCTTGCCGACCACCGAGTTCTCCACCGCCTGGTGCGCCGCGACGGCCGCCGAGAGCGGGTGGTGGTGCAGCGGCAGCCCGGCGTCCTCGCCCGCCCGGATGCCGCCCTGCGCCGCCGCGGCGGCCACGTCCACCACCGCCTGGGCCTTGGCCGCCTTCGGTTCCGTGTAGACGAGCACGAACTGGAACCGCGCGTTCGGCGCCATCAGCGGCCGTACCGGCAGGGTCAGCTCGTCCCCGCCGTCGTCGGCGTAGACGCAGACCGCGCCGCCGCGCCGGAGCAGTTGGACGTCGGCGGCGGCGTTGCGGGCCGGGGAGACCTCGACGATCGTGTGCACCCCGTCGGGCGCGATCTTGCGGACCTCCTCGACCACGTCCTGCTCCCGGTAGTCGACCACGAAGGAGGCGCCGGCCGCCGCCGCCAACTGCGCCTTCTCCGGACTGCTGACCGTGGCGACCACGCAGGCGTCCGCCCACCGGGCGAGCTGGATGGCCGCGTTGCCCACCGCGCCCGCCCCGCCCTGCACGAGCACGGTGTGGTCGCTGAGCGCACCGGCGTGCAGCCGGTCCGGCGTGTACTCGCCCGCCGTCAGGCAGCGGTGCGCCGTGAGGAAGGGGATGCCCAGGCAGGCTCCCAGGTCGAAGGAGGCGTCGCCGAGGGGCACCGCCTGCCGGACCGGCACCACCGTGTATTCGGCGGCGGTGCCCCAGGGCCGCTGCCACGCGGCCTCCCACAGCCAGACCCGTTCGCCGATCAGCTCCCGGTCGACGCCCTCGCCGACCGCCTCGATCACCCCCGCGCCGTCCTGCCCGGGCGTCTGCCAGTCGCCCGGCAGCGGCCCCTGCCGGCGCGCCTTCCAGTCCGTCGGGTTCACCCCCGACACGGCCACCCGCACCAGGACCTCGCCGGGGCCGGGCTCCGGCACCGGCCGGTCGACCAGTCGCAGCACCGAGGGATCCCCGGTGCGCTCGTACACGATCGCCTTCATCCCCGTCTCCTCACCCGGCGGCCCCGGCCGGGGCGTCGTCGGGTGCGGTACCCGGCGGATCCGCGCTCATGCCCGCCCCGACCACCGCAAACCGGACAACCCGGGCACCCGCCGTAGGGCGCGGCGCTCGCGCAGGGCCTACCCGAGCCGGTCCACGGCCTCCGGGGTCAGCTCCCCGACCGCGCCCAGCACCAGCGCCGCGAGCCGCTCGGCGTCCGGGTCCAGCGGGTACGCGCCGTGTGGCACCGCCACCACCGTCATCCGGGCGGCGGCGGCCGACCGGATGCCGTTGGACGAGTCCTCCACGGCGACGCAGCGGGCCGGGTCGACGCCCAGCCGCTCGGCGACCGCCAGGTAGACGTCCGGTGCCGGCTTGCCCCGTTCGGTCTCCTCGGTCGACAGCGTGGCGACGAACGCCCCGGTCAGGTCCGTCGCGGTCAGCGCCGCCGCGATCAGGCGGGTCGGCGACGAGCTGGCCAGCCCCAGCGGCCACCGTCCGGCCAGCCGGCGCACGACCTCGTCGGCCCCGTCGATCAGCGGTACGCGGGCCGCGTAGCGCCGGGTCATCTCCTCGACCACCTCGGCGGCGACCTGCTCGGCGCTCCGGTCGACGCCCAGCTCACCGCTCAGGTACCGGGCCCACTCGCCGGTGCTCATGCCCATCAGCCGGCGCTGGGTGTCGGGTTGCCAGGTCCCGCCGTGCGTCGCCACGTACGCCCGCCGGACCTCCTCCCAGACCGGCTCGGAGTCCACGATCACGCCGTCCAGGTCGAAGATCACCGCATCCGCCACGAACCCATCCTGCCCGATCGGCCGACCGTCCGCGCGGCCCCGTCGGGGCGTCCGGCGTGGTCCGGTCGCCCGGCGTCCGGGGCGGTCGGTGTCCGGGGCGGGCGGCCAGGATCCCCGTCGACCGTCGGCCGGCGGGTCAGGTCCGCAGCGCGGGCAGGCCGATCGGGTTGCCCTCCGGGATGACGGTGTGCCCGGCGCGGGCGATCGGTTCGAGCAGCTCGCGCAGCCGTCGCGTGCGTTCGGGGCCCAGCGCCCGCCACGGGTGGGCGGCGGCGGTGTCGGTGGCGTCCTCGATGGCCTGGAAGCGGGACCGACCCTGCTCGGTCGGTTCCCCGTCCGCAGTCAGCCAGCCCCGCTCGGCCAGCCGCGCGCGGGCATCGGCCCACTGCTCCTCCGACCACCCCCGCCCGAGCAGGTTCAGCGGGGAGATGTCGACCGCGACCCGCCAGGCCAGCGTCTCCACCGGGTCGAGGCCGGCCGCGACCAGCGCGGCGATGTGCCCGTCGCCGCGCTGCTCGCGCAGCGTGGTGGCGGCCTGCCAGAGCCGGGCCAGCGGGTACTCGCCGCGCGGCAGGGCCGCGTTGGCGGCGCCCAGCACCCGACCCGCCGGCTCCACCTCGGCGGCGGCGGCCTCCAGCAGGTCGGCGGCCTCGACCAGGTGCGACTCGGGCAGCTCGTAGGTCAGCTCGGCCAGCGCCTGCACCGCGCCCGTGAGCCGCGCCCGCAGCGCCTCCTCGGGGGTGGCCAGCCGCCAGACGGCCGGCAGCGCCCGCGCCACCGTGTGCGGGGCGAAGGTGAAGAACGCGGCGGTCACCGGGGCGGCCTCGACGGCCCCCAGGGGGGCGGCCCGGCCGGCGAAGTAGCCGCGCCAGAAGCCCCGCAGCCCGACCGCCTCGAAGGCGGCCCGGGCGCGGGGATGGAAGTAGGTGACCGCGTGGATCGGCTCGTAGTGCGTCCACAACACCCGGGCAGTACGCCCCGCGTCGTCCTCGTCCAGCGCCGTCAACGTGCACCTCCGCGTCCGGTCCGGTCGTCACCCAGGACGGCCGACCGCCCGGGGTGACGCTGAACCTACTGCGAGTGGGTGAGTGGCCGGAAGCCCCATGTGGGCTACCACATCAACGACGGGCGACATCCCGGGCGAACCGGGCCGCTGTCGCGAGGCAAACGGCCCGTCGTACGGGTCGACCGGCCGCCTCGCGGGTCACTGGGCCGCGAGGACGTCCACCACGAAGCGCAGCGGGCCGGCCGGACGGCCTCCGGCAGGGTTCGTGCCGTACGCCAGCTCGGCCGGGAGGTCGAGCTGCACGCGGCTGCCGACGGTCACCCCGACGAGGCCCTGGTCCCAGCCCGGGATGACCTGGCCGACGCCGATCGCGAACGAGGCCGGCTCGTTGCGGCTCCACGACGAGTCGAACTCCTTGCCGTCCTTGTAGAAGACGCCCACGTAGTTCGTGGTGATCGTCTGGCCCTTCTTCACCGCCGGGCCGGTGCCCTTGATCAGCGGGGTGACGGTGAGCTTCTTCAGCTCGCCCTTGCCGGCCGCGACCGTCGGCTTGCTGCCCAGGGCCGGGTCAGCCCCCTGCGGGAGCTGCGGGGCGGGGGGTGCCTCGGCGGAGGGGGCGCTGGCGGACGGGCCCGCCGACGGGGCACCGGCCGCCTGGTCCTTGTCGCCGTCGCTGTTGCGCCCGATCGTCACGAAGACGGTGATCAGCACCGCGACCACGGCGACGCCGGCGAGCCCGCCGGCCCAGGCCTGCCGGCGGCGCTTCGCCTCGGCCGCCTTCTGGGCGGCCAACTGGGCGGCCAGCCGCCGCTCCGACTTCTGGGACCGGTTCTGCGTACGCTCGCTCACGGCGTCGACTCCCTGCTGCGAAGGTGGTGGCCGGCACCGAGTGCCGGGGGGAAAGCCGACGCACACGGTACCCGCCCGGCCGCCCACCGCGCCGCCTCGACCGTGGCCGCTCCCGCCGCACGGGTCACGCCGGCCCCGGCACCACCATGAAGTCGGTCACGAACGAGGTGACCCGGCCGTCGGCGGTCCGCCCGATCCAGGTGCCGTAGCAGCCGTCGCCCCAGCCGGACCAGACCGTCACCACGTTCGCCCCGGTCGCCTCGTCGAGCACCGCGGCGACGTGCCCCGGCACCGGCCCGCTGGTCGGCTCGTCCGCGACGAAGACGTCCGTCACCGCGTCCTCGTCCCACGCCTCCAGGGCGGCCAGCGCCGTCGGGTCGGCCAGGGTGCCGATGCCGGTGTCCACCCCGTAGCCGAACCAACCGTCGGACTTGAGGGCCGAGACGTCCTGGTCGCCGACCAGCGCCATCTCCCAGAGGACCGTCGGCTCGTCGTGCACCACCAGTTCGAGGGCGGCCACCCGCCGGTCCGCCTCGGTGTCCTCGCCGCGCACGACCGCGACCCAGGCCCGCGCCGGGTAACGGCCGGGGGCCACCCTGACCGTGAACGGTTCGTCCTCGGGGCAGGCCACGGGGTCGCAGCCCACCACCTGCCCCGTCGGCAGCACGACGTCGCCCAGCGGGTGCACCTCCATGACGTACGTGGCGTGCTCGTCGGCGAAGCGGGCGCCGGGCGTCAGCAGCCGGTGCAGGTCGGGGGTGTACGGCATGGGGTTCCTCTCGCGGCGGGGGCCGGCGGAGCGTACCCGCGGCGGCCGGCACCTGCGGCACCGCACCGCACCGGCCGGCGGCTCAGCCCTCGAGATGCCGTGTCAGGGCCTGGCGCAGGTGGTGCTTCGGCCGGGACCCGACGACGGAGCCGACCACCTCCCCACCGCGGAAGACCAGGAGGGTGGGCAGGGACATCACCGAGTAGGCGCGGGTGGTCCCCGGGTTGGCGTCGGTGTCGATCGTGGCGACGAGCATCCGCCCGGCGAACTCCTCGGCGAGCTCGGCGAGGCTGCGGGAGATGGCCCGGCACGGCGGGCACCAGTCCGCCCAGAAGTCGACCACCACGGGCCGGTCGGCGGCGAGCACCACGGTGGCGAAGGTGTCGTCGGTGACGGCGGTCAGCGAGCCGTCCGGCGCAGTCTCGAGCATGTTTCCTCCCGGTGGGTGATGGCGTGGGCGAGCTGGTCGCGCAGCTCCCGGCGGACCGCGTGCAGCCGGTCGATGCCGGCGTCGACCTCGGCCAGCTTCCGCCGCAGCACGGCCACCGAGTCGGGGCAGACGTGACCGGAGGCGTTGCCGGCCCGCAGGCAGGCGACGAACGGGCGGATGTCGTCCAGGCCGAAGCCCACCGCCAGCAGCGCCCGGATCTCGCGTACGACCGGCAGCTCCGCCTCGTCGTAGACCCGGTATCCATTGGCCGAGCGGGCCGCCCGGATGAGGCCGTGCGTCTCGTAGTAGCGCAGGGCCCGGGTGCTCGTGCCGGCGCGTTGCGCCAGTTCACCGATCAGCATCCGACCTCCCTCGTCCGACCCGACCGACGCTAGACCTTGCCACCGGCGTCAAGGCAACCTCGGCACGCGGGAGGGCGTACGGACGCCACGCCGCGATACGCCACGCAGGCGGGCCGTGCGACCGGCCGGAGGGGCTGCGGCCGGCAGGGACGCGCTCCGGCGGGGTCAGGCGGTCTTGCGGGCGGCCTTCTTCGGCGCGGCCTTCTTGGCGGCGGGCTTCTTCTCGCCCTCGGCGGCCTTCTTGGGGGCGGCCTTCCTGGCGGCGGCCTTCTTCGGCGCCGCCTTCTTCTCGGCCGGCTTCTTCTCGGCGGTCTTCCTGGCCGGGGCCTTTGCCGCCTTCTTCTCGGCGGCCTTCTTCTGCGCCGAGCGGGCGGCCGAGATCGGGGTCGGCTCCCCCGCGCCGCCGGCCGGGGCCTCGCCCCGGGCGGAGCGGGCGCGCTCGACGGACGCCTTCAGCGCCGCCATCAGGTCCACCGCCGCGGCCGGGGCCTCCTCGACCTCCTCCGGCTGGACCACCTCGCGGCCCTCGACCTTGGCGTCGATGACCTCCTGCAGGGCGGCCCGGTAGTCGTCGGTGAAGGCGTCCGGCTCGAACTCGCCGGTCATCGAGTCGATCAGGGAGCTGGCCATCGCCAGCTCCGGCGGGCGGACCTTCAGGTCCTCGTCGAGGAAGCCGAAGTCGGGCTTACGGATCTCGTCCGGCCAGAGCATGGTGTTGAGCAGCAGCACTCCCTCGCGGACCCGCAGCGTGGCGAGCTGCTCCCGCTGGCGCAGCGCCACCTTGACGATCGCCACCCGCTCCGAGTCGGTGAGGGCGTCGCGCAGCAGCAGGTACGGCTTGGTGGCGGTGCCCTCCGGTTCCAGGAAGTACGCCTTGTTGTAGAGGATCGGGTCGACCTGGTCGGCGGGGACGAACTCCAGCACGTCGATCGCGCGCGAGCTGGACAGCGGCAGCTCGGCGAAGTCCTCGTCGGTGAGGATGACCATCTCGCCGCCGCCGATGTCGTAGCCCTTGGCGATGTCGTCGTAGGTGACCTCCTCGCCGCAGACCTGGCAGGTGCGCTTGTAGCGGATGCGCCCGCCGTCCTCCCGGTGCACCTGGTGGAAGCGGATGTCCTTCTCCTCGGTGGCCGAGTAGAGCTTGACCCCGATCGAGACGAGGCCGAACGAGACGGCTCCCTTCCAGATGGCCCGCATCCCCGTGCTCCTCTCGCCGGTACTGCCCAGGATCGCAAATGATCGAAGGCCACGCGAGCGCTTCGGTGCGCAAGTACAGTCGGGACGTGCCCGGCGCGCCGCTCAAGCCGATGCTCGCGATGACCGGGCAGCTCCCGGCGGGTGCCGGCTGGGCGTACGAGTTCAAGTGGGACGGCGTCCGCGCGCTGGCCGACGTCTCCGGCGGCCGGCAGCACCTGTACGCCCGCAGCGGCGTGGAGATCACCGCCGCGTACCCCGAGCTGGCCACCCTGCACGAGCAGGCGGGCGACGCGTTGCTCGACGGCGAGGTGGTGCTGCTCGGCGAGACCGGGCAGCCCTCGTTCACCGCCCTGGCGGAGCGGATGCACGTGCGCGACCGGAACAAGGCCGCGCGGCTGGCGGCGGTCGCCCCGGTGACGTACATGATCTTCGACCTGCTCCGGCTCGACGGCGAGGACCTGACCGGCCGGTCGTACGCCCGCCGGCGCGAGGCCCTGGACGGCCTGGCGCTCGGCGGCGCCCGGTGGGCGGTCTCGCCGGTCTTCGGCGACGGCCCGGCCACCTACGAGGCGGCCGGCGAACACGGCCTGGAGGGGGTGATGGCCAAGCGGGTCGACTCGGTCTACCGGCCGGGCGTGCGCTCCCCGGACTGGGTGAAGGTCAAGCTGGAGGTCACCGGCGACTTCGTGGTCGGTGGCTGGCGCCCCGGGGCGCGCCGGATCGGCGGCCTGCTGGTGGGGGTGCCGCGCCCGGACGGGCGGCTCACCTACCGGGGGCGCGTCGGCGGCGGCATCGGGGCGGCCATCGAGCGGGAGCTGCTGCGCGAGCTGGAGCCGCTGCGCGGCGGCGCGTCGCCGTTCGCGGGCGACGTGCCACGCGAGGATGCGCGGGGCGCGATCTGGGTAACACCCCTGGTCGTGGTGGAGGTCAAGTACGGCCAGCGCACCCCGGACGGGCGGCTGCGGTTCCCCCGGGTGCTCCGGCTGCGGCCGGACAAGCCCGCGGAGGAGGTCGACGATGCCGGGTGAGCGGTTACGGGTGGACGTCGAGGGACGCGCGCTGGAGCTGTCCAACCTGGACAAGGTGCTCTATCCCGAGGCCGGGTTCACCAAGGGCGAGGTGATCGACTACTACACCCGCATCGCCCCGGTGCTCCTGCCGCACCTCGCCGAGCGGGCGCTCACCCGGATCCGCTTCCCCAACGGGGTGACGGGCGGCTCCTTCTTCGAGAAGAACGCCCCCGCCGCCACCCCCGGGTGGGTACGCACCGAGACGCTGCCCGCGCCCGGTTCCAGCAAGGGCCGCGAGACCATCGACTACGTGGTCGCCGACGACCTGCCCACCCTGGTCTGGCTGGCCAACCTCGCCGCGCTGGAGCTGCACACGCCGCAGTGGAAGATCGGCGAGCACCCCGACATGATGGTCGTCGACCTCGATCCCGGGCCGCCGGCGGCGCTGCGCCAGTGTTGCCAGGTGGCGCTGCTGATGCGCGACCGGCTCGCCGAGGACGGCATCGACAGCTATCCGAAGACGTCCGGGAAGAAGGGCATGCAGCTCTGCTGCCCGATCGCCGGCACCCAGGACGCCGAGGACGTCTCGGCCTACGCCAAGCGGATCGCGCAGGAGCTGGAGCGGGCGCACCCGAAGCTGGTCGTGTCGAAGATGGCGAAGAACCTGCGGCCGGGCAAGGTCTTCATCGACTGGAGCCAGAACAACGCGGCCAAGACGACGGTGTCGCCGTACTCGCTGCGGGCGCAGTCCGTGCCGTCCGTCTCCACCCCGCTGACCTGGGACGAGGTCGAGGCGGGCGCGGCGGGGAAGCGGCCGTCGACCAAGCCGTACACGGCGGGGGAGGTGCTCAAGCGGGTGGAGAAGCAGGGCGACCTGCTGGCGCCCCTGCTCGACGGCGGCCCCGAACTGCCGGCCGCGTGACCGGCCCGGCCGGCGGGGAGGGCCGGCCGGGCAGTCGGGTCAGCCGGCCGGCCAGGTGGTGTACGAGATCCGCGCGTTCAGGTTGGCCGGCACGCCCAGCCAGGTGTAGCAGTTGACCGAGACGACGGTGTCGGCCCCGGACGCGGACCAGCCGGCCAGTACGCAGTAGCCGCGCGGCGGACGCTGGAGGCTGGTCACGTACGAGTTCACGAAGGCGGTGCCGTAGGCGGTCCCGGTGCCGGTGAAGCGCGCCTGGTAGCGGCCGGTGCCGAGCACGGTGCCCGTCGCGCCGCCGAAGCCGGGGATCGTCGAGTTGTAGCTCTCGCCGCCGATCCAGGTGCCGCTGGCGTTCTCGCCGCGGAACACGCCGCTGGCGAAGCGCGGCCCGAACGCGCGGCCCAGCAGGTCCACCCGGGAGCCGTAGGTGACCACGAAGCGGGCGTCGACCGGGATGCCGGCGGCGTTCGCGCAGTGGACCACCCACCCGTCCGGCGGATCGAGCTGGCAGTGCACGGCGGTGCCGCCCAGCGCGGTCACGTGCGCCATCGGGAAGGTCGCCCCACCCTCGCTGGGCGGGTTCGGGTTCATCAGGAAGCGGTACCGGCCCTTGTCGAGGCGCTCGTAGGAGACCGTCCCGCCGGTCGAGTCGTACCGGTACGCGGCGGGCAGGGTGCGTACGCCGGTCGGCTGCGCCTGGTCGGTGACGAACCACGCCAGCCGGCCCTGGCCGACCTGCCGGACGTTGGTGAAGGTGGCCACGAAGCGGCTGTCCGCCGGGCTGCCGGTCGCGGCGAAGCAGCGCACCTGGATCAGCAGGTCGTCAGCGCCGATCGGGCTGCGGTACCAGCTCGCCACCGTGCAGAGGACCGGGCCGCCCCCGTACGCCACCGCGTGGGCCACCCCGCCGCTGGTCGCCGCCCCCTCCAGCATCACCGTGTACGCCCCGGTGCCGGTGCGCCGCACCACGACGTCGCCGTCGCCGGTGTGGGCGCTGTAGCCGCCGGTGATGCGGTACTCGGTCGTGGTCGGGGCGTGCGCCCAGACCGTGGCGGTCACCGTGGGGTTGGGGTCCGGCAGCGGTTCCGCCGCGGCGGGCGCCGGCCGGGCCAGGGTCGCCCCGGCTAGCAGCACCGCCAGCGCCACGGCGCCGCGCAGTGTCCCGCCTCGCCGGGCCCGGGGTACGAGTTCGTCTGTCTGCATGTCGCAGCCTCTCTGGGCCCTCGGCGGACCGTCCGCGCCACGAGTGTGGCAACGCCGGTCAATGCCCGTACCGGTGCGGCGATGCCGTTCCGGCCCGTCGACGGTTGAGTAGGCTGGCCGCAGCCTGCCGAGGAGTGCGCCATGAACATGACCGATGCCCTCGTCCGGGAGCCGCTGGCCGGTGGCCGGGCGGCGGAGGTGGACCGGCCCCTGCTCACCTATCTCGACGACGCGACCGGCGAGCGGGTCGACCTGACCGCGACGGAGTTGGGCGGCTGGGCGGCGCGGGCCGCCGGGCTGCTGCGCGACGGCTGCGGGCTGGGCGTCGGCGACCGGGCGGCGGTGCTGCTCCCGGCGCACTGGCAGAGCGCCGCCGTGCTGCTGGGCGCCTGGTCGGCCGGGGTGGCGGTGTCCTTCCGGCCCCGGGCCACCGCCGGCCTGCCGCCGATCGAGCCGGGCGCCGACGAGCCGTACGACGCGGTCTTCGTCAGCGCCGAGCGCCTCGACGACTGGCTGGAGGACGTGCCCGGGGCGCGGCACCGCTTCGTCCTCTCCCTCGGCGTCACCCCGCGCGCCGAGGCACCCGAGGACTATCGCGACTGGCTGGCCGAGGTGGGCCGGCACACCGACGCGCTGCCCGCGTCCGCCCCGCTGACCAGTTCGGACGCGGCCAGCCCCGACGGCACCAGCTACCGCGAGTGGGGCAGCGTCGCGTTGGCCGTGGCGGAACGGCTCGACCTGCGGGCCGGCGACCGGCTGCTGGTCGACGTCGCCGAGCACGAGCAGCCCGTGTACTGGCTGCTGGCGCCGCTGGCCGTCGGCGCGTCGGTGGTGCTCTGCGCCAACCTCGACCCGGCCCGGCGCGACGCCCGGATCGCCGCCGAGCAGATCACCCGGGTGCTGTGATGGGCGGGGTCTACACCGAGGCGAGCATGTCGCTGGACGGCTACATCGCCGCCCCGGGCGACACCGGCTTCGACCAGCTCTTCCAGTGGTACGGCAACGGCGACGTCGCCATCGCGACCGCCAAGCCGGAGATGACGTTCCGTATCTCGCAGGCGAGCGCCGGGCACCTGCGACACACCCTGGACGACACCGGTGCCCTGGTCGTCGGCCGGCGGCTGTTCGACCTCGTCGGTGGCTGGGACGGCCGGCACCCGATGGACAAGCCGGTCGTGGTCGTCACCCACCACGTGCCGGAGGGCTGGCCCCGGCCGGGCGCGCCGTTCACCTTCGTCACCGACGGCGTGCCGTTCTTCGACCACGTCCGCGACGCCCCCGTCGAGCTGTCGAACCCGACGGTCGTCGAGGGCGACCGGGTCACCCACCTCTACTACCGGGTGCGCCGCGCGTAACCGTCCACGAGGGACGGATTGCGGCCCGACACCGCCCGCAGAACACCTCGAGCGCCTTGCATCAGCGCTCCCCGGGCCCCTGCCGTTACAGGGAAAATCGGCCCTTTCCGCAGGTCTGTCGCCGATGCCGTCGGCGTGGTCTCATACCGGAAGACGACGTCATCGACCAGGTCGTGACAACCCCGCGTCGACTCCGCACCGCCTCCATTTTCCGAAAGGTGCACCGATGCACAGGAGACCCATCTTTCGACTTGCGGTCCTCACCGCCACCGCCGCGACGTTCCTGGCGTCCGGTGGCGCCTACGGCGCGGCGTCGGCCGCGCCCGTGACCGTCTCCCCGGGCGTCGCCGAGTGCGAGCCGGACGCCCACGTGCACGGCGCGGCCCGGCTCGCCGAGGGCGCCACCGCCCAGGAGCCGGAGCTGTACGCCAAGAACGAGGCGAAGGCCTACGGCGTCATCAAGGACGCCCCGCGCCTGCCCGACGGCAGCGTCACCGTGCCGACGGTCTTCCACATGATCTCCGACCACCCCCTGACCGCGGCCGAGACGACCAGGTGGAACACCCTGATCGCGGCGCAGATGAAGGTGCTCAACGACTCGTTCGCGGGCCGCACCGCCGCGAACGCCTCCGACACGCCGTTCCGGTTCGACCTGGTCGACACGACGTGGACGGTGAACAGCGCCTGGTACACGGTCGTGCCGGGCAAGAACGAGCGCGACATGAAGAAGGCGCTGCACACGGGCGACTCCGAGACCCTCAACGTGTACGCCGCCAACATCGGCGACGGCCTGCTCGGCTGGGCGTACTTCCCGAAGGGCTACAACAACGGCCGCGACCACATCGACGGCGTGGTGATGCTCGACGAGTCGATGCCGGGCGGCACGGCCGGCAAGTACGCCCTCGGCGACACGCTCACGCACGAGGTCGGGCACTGGCTGATGCTGGAGCACACCTTCGCGCACGGCTGCTCCGCCGCCGGCGACTTCGTCGCGGACACCCCCCGCGAGGCGGCGCCGCAGTTCAACTGCCCGGTGGGCGCGGACACCTGCACCGCCCCCGGGCTGGACCCGATCCACAACTTCATGGACTACACGCAGGACTCCTGCATGAACATGTTCACCCCGGGCCAGGCGGACCGGATGAGCGACGCCTGGGTCGCGTTCCGGGCCGGCGGCGCCGGCTGACCCACCCGTCCTCGCCGCTTCGGTGAGGCGAGTCGATCAAGAGGTTTGCGTCACCGACGAGCCCGTCGGAGGACGCAAACCTCTTGGTCATTTTCCAAGGGTCGGTGGTTCAGCGGCGGGGGAGGCGGAGGGCGCGGTGGGCGCAGGGCGCCAGGTGGTCGACTGGGAGGGCACACCGCGCGCCGCCGGGCAGCGGCCGGTCGCAGAAGACCCAGTGGCGTACGCCCTGCTGGTCCTCGGCCGAGACGGTGACCCCGCCGGGCTCCACGCGGGCGCTGAGCCGGGCGAGCACCCGGGCGGCGGTACGGGCGAGGATCCGGGCCCGGAGCAGGTCGGGCGCGGTGACCGGCAGGTGGATCACCCAGCGGTCGGTCATCGGTAGCGGTGGTTCGCCGACTGGGCGCTCTGCCACGCGCGCAGCGCCTTCTTGATCCGTACGTTCTCCTCCTGCACCGCGACCAGGGCGTTCTGCGCGACGGCGAGTTCGTCGGCCACCTGGTGCAGGAAGGCGCGGATCTCGGCGGGGTCGAGGCCGCGCCGGCGGACGTTGAAGCACCGGTCGCGGATCTGCCACGGCCGGAGCCCCCGTGGCGGGCGGACGACGTCCGCCGGGCGTCGTTGCTCGCGTCGGCCCGTCAGCCGACGGATCAGGTTGCGCACGGGTGACCGCCCTTCGTCGGTTCGTGCCTTTGTCGGTTCGTGTCGAAGTGGAGGGGGCGGTCTCCGCCGGTTGCGGGCGACGGAGACCGCCCCGCCCTGCCGCCGCAGCCTCGATCGGCGGTACGGCGACAGGGCCGCGCCGGGGGAGCGCGGGGAGTGGGGTCTCGGCGGCGATGCGAGACCGGTACGAGAGGCGCCAACCGACCGCAGCAGCACCGCATCACCGAGAGCGACGCTATTGCCACCGAGTCACCGATGTCAAGCATGTCTTCGAGTCATCTACCCACCTATGTCATCAGTGCTACGTGTGTTGCCTATGCCGTGAAGGTCGATCGATACTGGGCGGGCCAACCGACTGCAAGGGGCCCGACGTGCCTATCCCGCCCACGATGGACGAGCTGCTCGCCGACCTGCTGAAGAAGATCAAGGACGGGGCGTATCCGCCCGGCTCGCAGCTGCCCTCCGGGCGAGCGCTGGCAGCACAGTACGACGTCTCCCAGTCCACGATCAGCCGAGCGGTGGGGAGGCTGCGCGAGCAGGGCGTGCTGATTGGACGTCCGGGCCGCGGCGTGTTCGTCGCTGAGTCCACCCGGCTCGAACGACGATGATCCTCACGATCAAGATCGCTTGACACGTGCCACGCTGGCGGCAGGTGCGGTGCGGAGAATCCGGGTAGGTAAGCAGGGCGTCGCGCGGGTCGACGGCGACTACGAGGCGCGGGTGACGTACCAGTTGATCGAACCGCGGAACCTTCCCCCGACTGCGGAGCACGACCTGCGTGACCTCCTCGCGGCGGCGGTCGATTCCCTGCCCACCGGGTGACCCACCGAAGCCGTCGAGCCGGTCCGGAGATCGACGCGGGCGGCAGGTGGGAAGAGCGCCAGTGGACCAGCGGTAGGTATTGCGGGCCCCGGGCCGATCGAGGATCATGCACACTCCGACCGGCGGGTGCCGACGGTGCGGGTCGTCCGTTGGCGAGGCCCTGGGGAGGGCCGACGCGGGGTGCGTGCCCGCGCGGTGCCGTATCGACTCGCCCACCTCTGACGGGAGCGACGTCCATGTCCTACGTGGCCCCGGCAGAGTTCGTCGCGAAGATGATCGACGCGGGCGAGTCGAAGGTGTTCATGTCCACGCGGGACACGGTGATTCGTGCGTACATGGCCGGTGCCATCCTCGCGCTCGCTGCGGCTTTCGCGGTCAGCGTCACCGTGGAGACGGGTCAACCCCTCGTCGGAGCCCTTCTCTTCCCCGTCGGATTCTGCTTGTTGCACCTGCTCGGGTTCGACCTTCTGACCGGTGTGTTCACCCTTGTCCCTCTCGCTCTGATCGACCGGCGGCCGGGCGTCAGACTGCGTTCGGTCCTGCGCAACTGGGGCCTGGTCTTCGTCGGCAACTTCGCCGGCGCGCTCACCGTCGCGTTCATGATGGCCGTGGTTCTGACCTTCGGCTTCAGCGTCGACCCGAACGAGGTCGGCCAGCGGCTCGGGGTGATCGGCGAGTCGCGGACGGTCGGGTACGCCGAGCACGGTGCCGCCGGAATGCTGACCCTCTTCATCCGGGGCGTCCTGTGCAACTGGATGGTCTCCACCGGCGTCGTCGCCGCGATGCTCTCGACGTCGGTGTCGGGGAAGGTGATCGGCATGTGGATGCCGATCCTGGTCTTCTTCTACATGGGCTTCGAGCACTCGGTCGTGAACATGTTCCTGTTCCCGGCCGGCCTGATGCTCGGCGGCGACTTCTCGCTCGCCGACTACCTGATGTGGAACGAGATCCCCACCGTGGTCGGCAACCTGGTCGGCGGCCTGGTCTTCGTGGGGCTCGCCCTCTATGCGACGCATGCACGCACCGGTGCGACCCGGAGCCGCCCGGATGCCGAGAAGTCGGCTCCCCGGCCCCGGTGACACGTGCCGGGGTCCGCTCGCCGCCCCGCATGCGGGCGGAGGTCAGCCGTCGGTGGGGCTCAGTCGACCGTCGGCAGCTTCGGGCCGAGGACGTCGTCCGCGTCCACGATCGTGTACGCGTAGCCCTGCTCGGCCAGGAAGCGCTGCCGGTGGGCCGCGTACTCCGTGTCGATGGTGTCGCGGGAGACGACCGTGTAGAAGTGCGCCTGGCGGCCGTCGGCCTTGGGGCGCAGGACCCGGCCGAGCCGCTGTGCCTCCTCCTGCCGTGACCCGAACGTGCCGGAGACCTGGATCGCCACCGCCGCCTCGGGCAGGTCGATGGAGAAGTTGCCGACCTTCGAGATGACCAGGGTGCGCACCTCGCCGGAGCGGAACGCGTCGAAGAGCCGCTCGCGTTCCTTGTTGGTGGTGGAGCCCTGCACGATGGGCGCGCCGAGGTATTCGCCGAGCTGGTGCAGCTGGTCGATGTAGCCGCCGATGACGAGCACCTGCTCGTCCGGGTGCCGGTCGACCAGCGCCTTCACCACGGGCAGCTTCGTGCGGGCGGTGGCCGCCATCCGGTAGCGCTCCTCGGCCTCCGCCGTCGCGTACGACATGCGCTCCGCGTCGGTGAGCGTCACGCGTACCTCGGTGCACTGGGCCGGGGCGATCCAGCCCTGCGACTCGATGTCCTTCCACGGCGCGTCGTACCGCTTCGGGCCGATCAGGCTGAACACGTCGCCCTCGCGGCCGTCCTCGCGTACCAGAGTCGCCGTGAGGCCCAGCCGGCGGCGGGCCTGGAGGTCCGCCGTGAAGCGGAAGATCGGCGCGGGCAGCAGGTGCACCTCGTCGTAGACGACCAGGCCCCAGTCGCGGGCCCCGAACAGGTCCAGGTGGGTGAACGTGCCCTTCTTGCGCGAGGTGAGCACCTGGTAGGTGGCGATGGTGACCGGGCGGATCTCCTTGCGCTCGCCCGAGTACTCGCCGATCTCCTCCTCGGTCAGCGACGTGCGCGCGATCAGCTCGCGCTTCCACTGCCGCCCGGCGACCGTGTTCGTGACCAGGATCAGGGTGGTCGCCTTGGCCTCGGCCATCGCCGCCGCCCCGACCAGCGTCTTGCCGGCGCCGCAGGGCAGCACCACGACGCCCGACCCGCCGGCCCAGAACGCCTCCACGGCCTCCCGCTGGTACGACCGCAGCGTCCACGGCTTGCCGCCGTCCTTGCCGGCCTCGGCCAGTTCGATCGGGTGCGCCTCGCCGTCGACGTAGCCGGCCAGGTCCTCGGCCGGCCAGCCCAGCTTGAGCAGCGCCTGCTTGAGCCGGCCGCGCTCGGACGGGTGCACCGCGATCGTGTCGTCGTCGAGCTTCGCGCCGAGCATCCCGGCGAGCTTCTTGCTCTTGGCGACCTCGATCAGCACCAGCCGGTCCAGGGCCCGCAGGACGAGGCCGTGCGCCGGGTCGTTGGCGAGCTGGAGGCGGCCGTAGCGGTCCATCGTCTCGGCCACGTCGACCAGCAGCGCGTGCGGCACCGGGTAGCGGGAGTACTTGAGCAGGGAGTCCACCACGCCCTCGGCGTCGTGGCCGGCGGCGCGCGCGTTCCACAGCCCCAGCGGCGTCAGCCGGTAGGTGTGCACGTGCTCGGGGGAGCGCTCCAGCTCGGCGAAGGGCGCGATGGCCATCCGGCACGCCTGCGCGTCGGGGTGGTCGATCTCCAGCAGCAGGGTCTTGTCCGACTGCACGATCAGGGGTCCACCGCTCACGCCAGTGCCTCTCCTCCGCCTCGGGTCGTCGGCTGTCCGGGAGGCGACTGACCCGCCCAGGCCGACCCACCAGTGTTGCACGCACGCGGGTGACGGCAGAAAAATCTGCTCACCTGGAGCAACCGGAGCGGTACTCGCAACGTCTATCAAAGGGAACAACTGTCAGGGAGGCAGCATGAAACACGTCCGGATCAGCAGCCGGCTCGTCGCCCTGGCAGTGGTCACCCTGGTCGGGGCCGGTGCGTGCACGTTCGATCCGCGGGCCGACGGCGGCGGGGGCGGGGGACCCGTCGCAGCCGGGGCTGCGGAGCGGGTAACGGGGGCGAGCGGCACGCCCGGGCCGGACCAGCGGGCGCGGCCCAGCACGGCGCCGCCGAAGCGCAAGGTCAAGCCGGCCCGCAGCACGCCGGAACCGACGCGCCCCGCGGTGAGGCCGACGCGCCCGGCGACGAAGCCCACCGCGTCGCCGTCCGCCGCCGGCTGCCCGCAGGGCGAGCACCAGCGCGAGGTGGAGGCGTACCTCGCCCGGCTGGGCGGGTTCGGGCGCGTGACCGTCGACGGCCGGCAGTCCGCCGCCGACTGCGTCGCCATCAAGAAGTTCCAGAAGCGGTACGACATCCGCCCTGCCCACGGTCGCGCCGGGCCCACCACCCACGACGTGGCGAAGCGGCTCGCCACCACCGACACGGCGCGCTGCCGGGCCGGCTCGGGCACCACCTTCTGCATCGACCTGACCCGGCAGACCACCTGGGTCATGCGCAACGGCAGGGTGCTCGTGAAGCCGACCGTCACCCGCACGGGCATGCCCGGCTACCGCACCCCGGCCGGCACGTTCACGATCAACTACCGCAACGTCAAGGAGTGGTCCGACCCGTACGAGGTGTGGCTGCCGTACTGGCAGCACTTCACCCGGGGCATGGGCTTCCACCAGACCACGACCTACCTGCACGAGAAGTCGATCGGCTCGCACGGCTGCGTCAACCTGCTGCGTGCCGACGCCGTGCGCTACTGGGAGCTGGGCAGGGTCGGCAGCAAGGTGGTGCTGGTCGGGCGGCGCCCCGGCACCTGAGCCGCCGGCAGCTGAGCCGTCGGGCTCCTGAGCGGCCCCGACACCGCTCCGAGCCATCGCACAACTCGTCCGATCCGGGTTTTATCCCCTGTCACTCGCGCCACCGCGGTGTCACGCTGGATGCCAGGCGTCGAACCGGACGGGGAGGCTGGAGATGACGGTCGATCGCGAAGTGGCCCGGGAACACATGATCGAGCGCGAGCCCTCCCCCGCCGAGGAGGTCTCCACTGCCACGGTCGTCGCGTACGCGGTAGCCGGGGTGGTGCTCTTCGGCTGGTTCCTCTTCGGCTGGCTGGTGCTTCAGCAGGGCTTCGTCGCCTCGGTCGGCGAGTCGGTCGGCACCGGGTTCGCGCTGCTGCTGATCGTCTCCGTCGTCGGGACGGTACGCCGCAGCCGGCGCTGACCCGGCCCGCTCAGTCCTCCCGCACCGCCGCCGTGATCCGGTGCAGGGCGAAGGTGTGCAGCATCTCCGTCCGGTCGTCCTCGGCGCGCAGGTAGCCCGCGCCGATCGAGACCGGCCGGACGAGCCGGGACGCGGTCGCCCCGTGCGCGTCGACGTACCCGACCCAGACCAGCGCCCGGTCCCGGACCGCCTGCTGGAGCACCGCGAGGGCGTCGCTGTGGGAGGAGACCGGCGCGGGACCGGTGCGCCCGACCCCGCCCCGCACCACGGCCGGCGCCCTTCGGGCGGCCCGCGCCGCCGCGTCGCCGCGCCGGATCTGCTCCACCACGCCCAGCAGGCGGGGCATGGCGAGCTTCGGCGTCGTCAACGGGTCCAGTGTCCTGGTCGCCACCGGCACCCGGGCCGGGGCACGCCGGGTCTTCGGGCGGGCCAGCACCGCGGCCCCGCTCGCGTCCTCCGGCACCGGGGCGTAGCCGGCGTCGCGCAGGGCCATCAGCATCCGGCCCACCTGGTACGGCGTCGACAGCACCGTCGGCGCCAGCCGGCGCAGCGCCAGCGGCTCCAGCCGCCGGTCGGCGAGCACCTCGGTCAGCAGCGCCTCGTCGTCGCTGCGCACGTACGCCCCGGCCGAGCCGACCCGCAGCCCGCCGTGCTTGCGGGCCACGTCGTCCACCAGGTACGTCAGCCCCTGCGGGACGGGGGTGCGCGACCGCCGCCGGAACAGGGTGTGCAGGTCGTCGGCCGAGTAGCCGGCGTCCAGGGCCCGGCGCACGCTGGCCGGGGTGACCCGGTGCACGCTGGCCCCGCCGGCCGACTCGTGCTCCGCCACCACCTCCAGCTCGCCGGCGAGCGCCGGATCGGGCGGGCCGGGCACCACGACGGTCAGGTCCGCCTGGACGAGGAAGTGGTCCACCGGGGCGGGCAGCAGCGCGTCCAGCGCGCGTACGGTGCTGGTCGGGTCGCCGCTCTCCGCGTCTGAGCGCAACCCGAGCGGGTCGTCGCCGTGCTCGTCGGCCGCCGTCACGTCGGCGAGCAGCAGCCGCCCGTACGAGGTGAGCGCCCCCAGCCCCGTCACGCCCAGCGTGGCCGCCTCGGCCAGCACGTCGCGGTGCGCGGCCTCCCGCCCCCGGCTGCGCCGCGGCGCCCGCCAGTCGAGCAGGGCCAGCACCTCCTCGGGGGTGGGCCCGGTCGCGGGCTCCAGGTCGGCGAGGACCTCCAGCACGGCGCGTCGGGCGGCCGGCGCGCCGGCCCGCTCCGCCTCGGCGGAGAGCACCGTGATCGGCCGGTCCCGGTCGTCGCGCTGCCCGACCAGCCCGGCCTGCCGGGTCATCGTCAGCCACGCCCGGGCGACCTGCTCCCAGCGCTGCGCGAGCGTCCCGGCCCGCCACACCTCGTATCCGGCGGTGGGCAGGACCTGCTGGTCGGCGCCGTAGCGGGTGGTGGTGGCCCCGGGCAGGTCGACCTCGCCGATCAGCCCGCCCGCGTACGCCGCCTCCAGCAGCAGGGCCGCCGTCGACTCGTCCACCCCGACGCCCCGGGCGAGGCGGCGCAGGTCGCGCACGCCCAGGCCGCCCGAGCGCAGCACCGGAGCCGGTTCGGCGGCGAGCTGCTCCAGCAGCCCCTCGGTGTGGCGTACCACCTCCATGGTCTGCCCGGCCCCGGCGGAGTCGGCGGCCTTCGGCTCGCGCGGCGCGGTGGCCACCGGCGGCGGGCTGCTGCGCAGCGGGCCGAGCGGGCCGCTGTCGCGGCGCAGCAGCAGGCCGACCTCGCGGGGCAGTTCGACGGTGCCCGTGGCGCCGGCCCTGCCGCCGGGAACCGGCACCAGCAGGTGGTGGTCGACGAGCCAGCGCACCGGCGAACCGGTCGGCGCGCCGCCGTTGGTCGGGTCCGGGGGCAGGTCGGCCTCCGCGCCGAGCGCGGGCGCCTGCAACGCGCCCGCCGGCACGCTGCCCATCGGCGGTCCGGCGGCCAGCCGGTCCAGGATCGCCCGGGCCGACGGCGGCGCGGCCAGCAGCGTCCGCCGCAGCTTCGCCGGGTCCGCGCAGAGCGCCGCCGCCCGCGGGTCCAGCTCCGCCGCCGGTCGACCCAGGCCCGCCGGGTACGGCGAGACCTCGTCGACGCTCGCCACCACGCGCAGGGCGTTCTCGGGGCCGTACAGCAGGAAGAGCGCACGCAGCCGGTTCACGGCGGCGCGGACGGTGGTGGGGGCGGGCGGGTGCGGGCCGGCGGTCGCCATGGCGAGCACGGCGTCGGTGGAGGTGCCCTGGTCGGCCGCGTCCCGGGTCAGCCGGGCGGCGTCCAGCATCAGCAGGGTGAACTGGTCCAGCGCGTCGAGGGCGCGGGCCACCGAGACCCGGGACTGGGCCCGGGTGGCGAGCGCGGAGACGTCGGCCGGCACGGGTACGACGAGGTCCGGCCGCAGCTGGAGGAGAGCGGCGAGCGACTCGTCGGGCAGCGACCGCAGGTGGTCGGCGAGTGAGGTGGTCATCGTCGTTCCACGCTAGCCCGGCAGCGGGTCCTCGCGCCCCTCGGACGTCCGGCTGACCCGGGGATGGGCGGGTACGTTCTCCCGCATGGCAGCGCTGACGGTCGGCTTCGACCTCGACATGACCCTGGTCGACTCCCGTCCCGGGATCGCCGACACCTTCCGGGCGCTGACAGCGCAGACGGGGGTGCACGTGGACGCGGAGGCCGCCGTGTCGCGGCTCGGTCCGCCACTGCGTACGGAGATCGCCCGCTGGTTCCCGCCGGAGCAGGTCGACGAGGCCGTCCGGACGTACCGCGAGCTGTACGCGGCGTACGCGATCACGCCCACGGTCCCGCTGCCCGGGGCCGTCGCCGCGCTCGACGCGGTACGCGCACGCGGCGGTCGCGTGCTGGTGGTGACCGCGAAGCTGGGTCGCCTGGCCCGGCTGCACCTCGACCATCTGGGGCTGGTGGTCGACGAGGTGGCCGGCGACCTGTTCGCAAAGGAGAAGGCGACCGCGCTGCGGCGGCACGGCGCCACCCACTACGTCGGCGACCACGTGGCCGACATGGTGGCCGCCGGGGCGGCGGGCGTACCCGGAATCGCGCTCGCCACCGGCCCGTGCACCGCCGACGAGCTGCGCGCGGCCGGCGCGGAGGTGGTGCTGGATGATCTCACCGGATTCCCGGGGGCACTGGACGGCATGATCCGGCTAGCCTTGGGGCGGTAGACGTCTCAAGCTCAAGCGAAGCAGGGGTTCTCAGGTGCCGACGGGTCGAGTGAAGTGGTATGACGCGGCCAAGGGATACGGGTTCGTCACCAGCGACGAGGGTGGCGACGTGTTCCTGCCCAAGGGCGCGCTACCGGCGGGTGTCGCCGACCTCAAGGGCGGTCAGCGGATCGACTTCAGCGTGGTGGACAGCCGCCGGGGCTCGCAGGCGATGGGGGTCAAGCTGCTCGAGGCCCCGCCGTCGATGGCGGAGCTGCGTCGCCGGCCGGCGGAGGAACTGCACGGCCTCGTCGAGGACATGATCAAGGTGCTGGAGGCGAAGGTGCAGCCGGACCTGCGCCGGGGGCGCTTCCCGGACCGCAGGACGGCGCAGAAGATCGCTCAGCTGGTCCACGCGGTCGCCAACGAGCTGGAGGTCTGAGGCACCAGCCCGGCGTCGGCGGCCCGGCCGAGCAGCGCCTGGACGGCGGCGAACCCCGCGTCCCCCAGGTCGGCGGTGAACTCGTTGACGTAGAGCCCGATGTGCCGGTCCACCACGTCGGGCTCCATCTCCTGCGCGTGTGCCAGCACGTACTCCCGGCTGGCGGCCGGGTCGGCCCAGGCCCGGCGCACCGACTCGCGGATCCACCCGGCCGCCGCCTCGGGGTCGACCGCGCCGCGCCGGGCCAGGATGGCGCCGAGGGGGATGGGCAGGCCCGTGTCGGCCTCCCACCACTCGCCGAGGTCGACCAGGGCGGTGAGGCCGTGCCGCGGGTAGGTGAACCGGGCCTCGTGGATGACCAGCCCGGCGTCGTACCGGCCGGCGGCGACGCCCGGCATGATCTCGTGGAACGGCACGACCTCGATCCGCGCCGGGGGCCGCTCGGCCGCCCAGAGCCGGAAGAGCAGGTACGCCGTGGTCCGGTCGCCCGGCACCGCCACCGTGGCACCACTCAGGTCGGGCCGGCCGGGGCTGTCGGGCTGGCCGGGGTCGCGGTCGCCGCGGGTCAGCACCAGCGGGCCGCAGCCACGGCCGAGCGCGCCCCCGCAGGGCAGCAGGTGGTAGTCGTCCAGCAGCCACGGCAGCGCCGCGTAGCTCACCTTGACCAGGTCGAACGCCCCCCGCTCGGCGGCCGTGTTCGTGACGTCCACGTCGGCGTACGTGACGTCGACCGGCGGGGCGCCGGGCACGAGGCCGTGCACCAGGGCGTGGAAGACGAACGTGTCGTTGGGGCAGGGCGAGATTGCCAGGGAGAGCGCCACTCCCTCACGGTATCCCCGCCCCTCCCACGGACGAGACGTGCCCGGCGGGCGGGGCGCGTGTTCCGCGCTGTCGGCAGACCTCGTCCGACGGCCCCTTTCGAGCTGATGTCGTAAACGATTCAGCCCCGCCCGCCCGCCGCGTGTGGCGGTGAAATTCAGGTGTGACAGGGACATGGGCACCCGTTACGCGGCACGGTCGGCAAGCGGCTCCTGATGTCGCAGACGATTCAGCTCGACAGCGTCGTGGCAGCGTCCTCGTCGCTCGTCGGCCGGGCGGTCCTGGCCGGTTGCCACCGTGCGACGGTCCGAGCCGCTGGCGGCCGACGTTGTCCACAGGTTTGTCCACAGGCGGTGGGTAGGTGTTGAGGAGTCCGCGCTGCGCCGGGAAGCATGTTCTCGTGGCAGAGCTGACGGAAGCCGTCGACCTTGGCGCGGCCCTGCGGGCCCTACGACGCCGCGCGGATCTGAGCCAGCGGGAACTGGCCGAGCGGTCCGGGGTGCCCCAGGCGACCCTGGCCCGGATCGAGTCGGGCCGGGCCGCCGATCCACGGTTCCGCACGGTGGAGCGGCTCGTCCGGGCCGCCGGTGGGGAAGTGCCGATCGGCGTACGCGACACCGCACCCGTACCAACCGCCGACCTGTCGCTGCCGGCGGTGCCGCACGACGCGTTGCGGGACGGAGCAGGGCGTCGCTATCCGGCGCACCTCGACGCCTGGGAGGTGAAGGAGCCGAAGGACTGGCCGGGTGCCTGGTGGGCGAACTGGTACAACCTGCCGCCGGCGCTCTGGCCGTTGCCGGTGCCGCCGGCCACGTACCAGCGGAATCGTCGATACCGGGACCGGCGCCGACGTGCCGAGGAGATCCGGCGGACGGTACGACTGCGTCGGGTGACGGGCGGCGGCCTGCCGTCGACGTCGTGGCGGTTCGTGGCCGAGCTGCCGGGTGGCGAACTGGTCGGTGAGCTACGGGCCCACGAGCGCAGCCCGCACCTGATGGACGGCGACGACCCGAGCGACGAGCGGGAGGTCGTGCTCGACGGTGTTCTCGTCGCCGAGGACTGTCGACGGCTCGGCATCGGGCGCCGGTTGGTCGCGATGCTCTCGGCCGAGATGGACCGCTCGGGCATCCGTACCGCCCACGCGATCGCCGAGGGCGGTGGGGTCGACCTGCTGCTCGCCTGCGGATACCACTTCAAGACGAGCCGGCCGTGGGCCTTGCGGCACGACCGTCGGCCCGCGGCTGCGAACCGACTGTCAGGACCGGCCGGGTGAGGTCAGGGCCGCGGCGGCGGTGGTGAGGGCGGCGAGCGCCTCGCGCATGCGCCAGGCGTCGCGGTCCCGGGGGCCGATCGGGTTGGAGACCGTACGCAGCTCGACGAAGGGGACGCCGGCCTGCGCGGCGGCGACGGCCACGCCGTACCCCTCCATGGCCTCGGCGACGGCGTCGGGATGACGCCGGCGCAGGGCGTCCGTGCTCGCGGCGGTGCCGGTCACCGTGCTGACGGTGAGTACCGCGCCCACCGTCGCCGTCGGCAGCTCGGCCCGCAGGGCGGCCAGCAGCCCCGGGTCGGCGGCGAGCGCGAGGCCGCCACCGAGCCACTCCGGCGGCATGCCCAGCTCGTCGACCGGGAGGAAGCCCGTCGGTGACTCCGCGCCCAGGTCGGCGGCGACGGACACGGAGCCCAGCACCGTCGCACCGACCTCCGCCCGGCCGGCGAAGCCGCCCGCCACGCCCGCGCTGACCACCCCGCCGTACGGGCGCCCGGCCGCCTCGGCCAGCACCAGCAGCCGGGCGGTGGTGGCGGCGGCGACGGCGGGCCCGACCCCCACCGGCAGCACCGTCGTCGACGGATCCACGAGGCCCGCGCGGATCGCCTCGGCCTCGGCGGGTACGGCCGTGACCACCAGCAGGCCCGTCACGGCACGGGTCCCTGCGGTTCCCGCCGGGTCTCGTCGTCCGCGCCGCCGGGCCCGCCGACTGCCGACGACGGTCGGTAGATGTGGTAGCCGGGCGGGGCGAGGGCCGGGTCGTCCAGCGGCGAGCCGCCCTGCGCCGGGGCGGGCGAGACGGGCGCCACCCCCGTCTCGGGTCCGGCCTCCGCCTCGGTGCCCGCGCCGCTCGTGGTGCCCGCGCCGCTCGTGGTGCCCTTGTCGTCTCCGGCGGTGCCGGCGTCGTCCCCGCCCGTGTCGTCGGCCAGTTCCTCGTCGGCGAGCGGGCGACCGGCCAGGCGCTCGGCGCGCAGGCGACTCGCCACCACCACACCCCGGACGGCGGCCAGCGTGCCGGCCCCGGCGACGACGGCGATCCCCACGCGGCCGTCGAAGGGCACGAGGCCCAGCCCGCCACCGGCGACGAACGCGAGCATCAGCACCGTCTCGGAATGGGCGAACGAGCTGGCCCGCAGCCGCTCCGGGATGCGTTCCTGGATCGAGGCGTCGACGGCCAGCTTGGAGATGCCGCTGATCAGCGCGGCCACCAGGCAGAGCAGGGCGACCATGGGCAGCGAGAACATCAACGCGGCGAGGATGCCCACCCCGCCCACGATGATCATGCCGCTGGACTGGATCGCGACGGGTCGGTGGATGCGCAGCCGGGTGCCGATCGCGGTGGCGAGGAAGGTGCCCACGGCCAGCGCGGCGCCGACGAGGCCCAACGCCCCCTCGTCGCCCAGGTCCCGGCCGAAGACGACGGTGGTCAGGTCGCCGGCCTTGATCGCGAAGGCCAGGAAGAGCAGCAGGAAGCCGTACGTCCCGCGCAGCGTCGCGGCGCCGATCAGGGTGGCGATCACGAGTCGGCCGGCCGGCCGCCCCCGACCCAGCGGGCGGTCACCGTTGCGCCGGCCGAGGGCCCGCAGCGGGCGGGGCACCCGCTCGGGCGGCTCGGAGTCGGCCTTCGGCGGCAGCCGCAGGGAGACCACCATGCCGACCAGGAAGATGATCGAGGCGACCCGGAGCGGCCACTGCGGCCCGAACCAGAAGGCGGCCAGCCCGATCGGGGCGACCAGGGCGCCCGCCACCGTGCCGTAGACGCTGGCCCGGGCGCCCACCTGGGAGAGCCCGAGCCCCTCGGGCAACAGCCGCGGGACGGCCGCCGAGCGGGCCACCCCGTACGCGCGGGAGAGCGCCAGCACGCCGAAGGCCGCCGGATAGAGGCCGAAGCCGTGGATGTAGTCGGAGATCAGCCAGGCCAGGAAGGCCCGGCCGAGCATGGTGGCGGCCAGCGCGTAGCGGCGGCCGTGGCGGAAGTGGTCGAGCAGCGGGCCCACCACCGGGGCGAGCATGGCGAACGGCACCATGGTCACCAGCAGGTAGAGCGCGACCTTGCTGCGCGCCTCGCCGAGCGGGACGTTGAAGAAGATCGTCCCGGCCAGGCCGATGGCGATCAGCGTGTCACCGGCGCAGGAGACCGCGTGCAGGTCGAAGAGGCGGACCATGCCGACCTCGCCCCCGGCGCCCCGGGCGCGGGCCCGGCCCGCCCGGCGGGTCATCCACCGCCCGCCGCTGAGCGAGCCGCGGAACAGCAGGCGGACGGCCTTGATGCCGGTGCCGACGGTCCGCCCGAGTACGGACCGCCCGGAGCGGGAGAACAGCGGCATGTCCACCATCCTCGCCCATCCGGTCCGCCCGTGCCGCACCACTGTCCCAGAACGTCATCGGCGGGTGCCTGTCGGTCGGCGGTACGCATGGGGAACAATGGTCGGGTGACCAGGCCTGCCTCCGCCCGTGCCGCTCGTCTCGACCAGGTCTGCGCCGCCGCCGTCGAGGTGGCACGTGACGCCATCACCGAGGTCGACCCCTCGGACATCGGCGACCACCTGCAGGCCGTCGCGGAGGGCGACCGACTCGTCACGCACTACTTCGAGTGTCGGCTCGCCGGCTACCGGGGCTGGCGGTGGGCGGTGACCGTCACCCGCGTGCCGCGCAGCCGGCACGTCACCGTCTGCGAGACGGTGCTGCTCCCCGGCACGGAGGCGATGCTCGCCCCCGGCTGGCTGCCGTGGCAGGAGCGGCTCAAGCCGGGCGACCTCGGCCCCGGTGACCTGCTGCCCACCCCGGCGGACGACGACCGGCTCCAGCCCGGCTACCTGCTCTCCGACGACCCGGCGGTCGAGGAGACCGCCTGGGAGCTCGGGCTCGGCCGGGCCCGGGTGCTCTCCCGGGAGGGGCGCATCGAGGCCGCCCAGCGCTGGTACGACGGCGACCACGGCCCGTCGGCCGCGATCTCTGCCGCCGCCCCCGCCGCCGCCCGCTGCGGGACCTGCGGCTTCTACCTGCCGCTCGCCGGTGCCCTGCGCCAGGCGTTCGGGGCCTGCGGCAACTTCTACGCCCCCGACGACGGCCGGGTCGTCAGCGCCGACCACGGCTGCGGGGCGCACTCCGAGACCCTGATCGAGGCGGCCGAGACCCCGGTCGACGAGATGCCGACGGTCTACGACGACAGCGCGGTCGAGCCCGTGGCGGTCAGCCGGGCACCGGGCTCCGTCGAGGCCGCGGAGCCGGCGGAGCCGTACGGCCACCCCTGACACCACGGGCCGCGGCGCCGGCCTCCGGACCGGCGTCTGCGCAGGTTCAGCGGCCGGCGCGACGGCGACGCCGGTTGGCGTCGTGCCGCATCATCACGGCCAGACCGGGGAAACCCCACAGGAAACCGGCCAGGCAGGTCCACAGCCAGTTCTGGTGACCGTGGGTGGCCAGCCAGTCGCGGAAGAAGAGCAGCAGCACCAGCCCGGCGAGCGCCCAGGCCGCCATCCCGGCGAGGGCGAACGGCACCATCGGCGGGTCGAGCGGCTCGGGCCGCGGTGGCTGCTCCTTCGGCACGCGGCAAGCGTACGCGATCAACTTTTCCTGGTGGCCGGTGATCTGCGACGATGCGCGCGACAACGGAAGATCACCTGCGAGGATCTGATGAAAGTAGCGCCGCCCGAGAACGGCACACCACCCGACGCAGTGCACCCGCGTAACGGTTTCGACCGGTACTTCGAGATCTCCGCCCGTGGCTCGACGATGAGCCGCGAGGTACGCGGTGGCCTGGCGACCTTCTTCACGATGGCGTACATCGTGGTGCTCAACCCGCTCATCATCGGTGGTGCCGTCGACGGCGACGGCAAGAAACTCTCCATCGCCGCCCTCGCCGCGGCAACCGCCCTGGTCGCCGGCCTGATGACCATCCTGATGGGCGTGGTCGGCCGGTTCCCGCTGGCACTCGCCGCCGGCCTCGGCGTCAACGCGCTGGTCGCGTACGAGATCGCCCCGGAGATGACCTGGGCGGACGCGATGGGCCTCGTGGTGATCGAGGGTCTGATCATCGCGGTGCTGGTGCTGACCGGCCTGCGTACGGCGGTGTTCCGCTCCGTGCCGACGCAGATGAAGACGGCGATCGGCGTCGGCATCGGCCTCTTCCTGACCATCATCGGCCTGGTCGACGCCGGGTTCGTCCGCCGGGTGCCGGACGCGGCGAACAGCACCGTTCCCGTGGGGCTGGGCATCGACGGCAGCCTCGGCAGCTGGCCGATGCTGGTCTTCGTGGTGGGCCTGCTGCTGACCGTCGTGCTGCTGGTGCGCCGGGTCAAGGGCGCGATCCTGATCGGCATCCTCGGCTCCACCGTGCTGGCGATCATCGTCGAGGCGGTCGCGAACGTCGGGCCGTCCTTCGTCGACGGCAAGCCCAACCCGAAGGGCTGGGCGCTGAACGTCCCCGAGCTGCCCAAGACCTGGGTGGACGTGCCGGACCTGTCGCTGCTCGGCAACTTCAACGTGTTCGACTCGTGGGGCCGCGCCGGCTGGGTCGTCGTGCTGATGTTCGTGTTCACCCTGCTGATCACGGACTTCTTCGACACCATGGGCACGATGGTGGCGGTCGGCCAGGAGGGGAACATGCTCGACGAGCGGGGCACCCCGCCGCGGGCCAGGGAGATCCTGCTGGTCGACTCGATCGCGGCGGCGGCCGGCGGTGCGGCGAGCACGTCCAGCAACACGTCGTACATCGAGAGTGCGGCCGGTGTGGCGGAGGGTGCCCGTACGGGCGTGGCCAACCTGGTCACCGGCGGGTTGTTCCTGCTGGCGATGTTCCTGGCGCCGCTGGTCGTGGTGGTGCCGTTCGAGGCGGCGTCCACCGCGCTGGTGGTGGTCGGCTTCCTGATGATGACCGCGGTGCGGACGATCGACTGGTCCGACTACGAGATCGCCCTCCCGGCGTTCCTGACGATCGTGCTGATGCCCTTCACGTACTCGATCTCCAACGGCATCGGCGCCGGCCTGATCACGTACGTGGTGGTGAAGCTCGCCCGGGGCAAGGCCCGGGAGATCCACCCGCTGCTGTATGGGGTGGCCGTCCTCTTCGTGCTCTACTTCCTGCGTGGTCCGATCGAGGCCCTGGTCTCCTGAAACACCGCTGGCTGCGGGCCGGGTGGCCGAATCGGGTACCCGGCCCGGAGCAGGGCGAACTTCTCGTGAGCGTGGTCATATCAGTGGTCATTCGCCAAGCTAATTAGTTAGGCTAACTATCGTGACGGAGCGGACGGTGACGGCGAAACGCGTGCCACCGGCGCAGCTGGCACCTCAGCTGCGTGATGCGATCACCCGGCTGAACCGACGGGTCCGCCAGGCCCGGCCGGTCGGCGACCTCACGGTCACCCAGCTCTCCGCACTCACCAGCCTCCGGCTGGCGGGTGCGTTGACGCCACGGGAACTGGCCGATGTGGAACGGGTGCAGCCGCCCACGATGACCAGGATCGTCGCGAAGTTGGAGGAGCGCGGGCTCGTGCAGCGCACCCCCCACCCGACCGACGGCCGGCAGGTCATCCTGGCGGTGACCGAGGGGGGACGGGCGGTGCTCGACCAGTTCGAGCGCGTCCGTGACGAGTGGCTGGCCCGCCGGCTCGACGAGCTGACCGAAGCCGAGCGGGACACCCTGCGGCAGGCCGCTGAGATCCTTCAGCAGCTCGCCCGCGCCTGACCCGCGCGTCGTGCCACCGCGCCGTCCGACGTCGATGACGCGTACGACCGCGAGGAGGCGCACCAAGAGTGCAGGCGAAGCTCAGCACGATGTTCCAGTCCCTACAGGTCCGCAACTACCGGCTCTTCGCATCCGGGCAGCTGATCAAGCTGATCGGCGTCTGGATGATGTTCATCGCCCAGGACTGGCTGGTCCTCGAGCTCACCGACAACTCCGCCACCGCGCTGGGCGTGGTCACCGCACTCCAGTTCACCCCGGTGCTGCTGCTCACCCTGCTCTCCGGGCGGCTCGCCGACCGCTATGACAAGCGGATGCTGCTCTTCTTCGCCAACGCCTTCTGGACGGTGCTGGCGCTCGCCATGAGCCTGCTGGTGATCACCGGGCTCGTGCAGCTCTGGCACGTCTTCGCGTTCGCGGCCCTGCTCGGCGTCGCCAACGCCGTGGAGACCCCGGTCCGGCAGGCGTTCGTCTCCGAACTGGTCGGCACGCCGCTGCTGCCGAACGCGCTCTCGCTGAACGCGGCCGTGTTCAACTCGGCCCGGATCGTCGGCCCGGCCGTCGCCGGCCTGGCCATCGCCGCCTTCGACGTCGGACCGGTCTTCCTGTTCACCGCGCTCAGCTCGATCGCCCCACTGGTCACCGTGATCCAGATGCGCCCCGCCGAGCTGCACCGCGACGCCCTGCCGCCGCGCGACGAGCGGGCGTCGGCCAAGGTGGTCGACGGCCTGCGCTACGTCTGGCGCCGGCCCGACCTGCTGCTGCCCATGGCGATGATGTCGGTGATCGGCATGTCGCTGTTCAACTTCCAGCTCACCCTCGCCGCGCTGGCCAAGACCGTGTTCGAGACCGGTGCCGCCTCGTTCGGGCTGTTCAGCACCGCGCTGGCGGTCGGCGCGCTGGTGGGGGCGCTCGCCGGCACCGGGCGGCGCAGCCGCCCGTCGGTCTGGCTGGTGCTCGGCGCGGGGGTCGGCTGCGCCAGCTTCGGCACGCTGGTGGGGCTCGCCCCGGCGTACTGGATGGTGGTGACGCTGCTGCTGCCGACCGGGTTCTTCATGGTGTTCTTCGCCCAGGCGGCCAACCAGCGGGTGCAGCTCGGCACGGACGCCGCCTTCCGCGGCCGGGTGATGGCCCTGTGGGTGCTGGTCTTCCTCGGCACCAACCCCGTCGGCGCGCCGCTCATCGGCTGGGTCGCCGAGACCTACGGCGCCGGCGCCAGCATCTGGATCGGTGGGCTGATCTCGCTGGCCACCGTCCTGGCCGCGCTCACCTGGCAGCTCCGCCGCTCCGGCGCCCGGCTGCGCTTCCGCGTCCTGCCCATGCCGCGCTTCTACGTCACCTCCGCCGACTGCTGAGCGCCCCGCCCGCCAGGTGGGGACGATCCGCTGTGCGCCACCGCTTCCGTGGATGCCGCGAAAGCGGTGGCGGTAAGGGGGAAAGAGGCTTAGCGTCGATACGTGGAGCCCGGGCGCGCGCTGCTGCTGATCCTGGCCTTCGTCGCCGTGGCCAGCCTGCCGGCGGTGATCGCCCTGGTCTTCTGTGCGGACGAGATCATCGACCGGATCGCCTGCGCGTACGCCGAGTGGCGTGAGCGCCGCCGCGAGCGGCGCACCATCGCCCGGCTGGACCGGGCCGTCGAGGCCGACGTGCTGGCCCGCGACATCGACCTCACCGACTTCGACCGGCCCGACCGGCGCCCGTTGGAGGAACTCGCCGCCGACCTGCGCCGCCTGCGCGGCGGCCACGGGGCCGGCGCGGACGGCCGTCAGCCCGTCTGGCACGGCCTGATCCTCCAGGCGTACGACGACCGGCTCCGGCTGGCCTGCCGGGCCCTCGGGCTCGCCGAGCACCTGACCGAGCTGCAGGGCCTCGACCTGGAGCTGGAACGGGTCCGGGTGGAGGGCCTGCTGCACGCCGCCGGGCTGACCCTGCCCGCCGCCCGGGCCGGCCATCGGCAGCGCCACCGCTGAGGACGGGCGGTGTGAGGCTCTTCGTCGCGCTCTGCCCGCCGCCGGAGGCGGTCGCACACCTCGGCGCGCAGGTCGCCCGGCTGCGCGTCGGCGCGGCTTCCGCCGCCGGGATCAACGTCCGGCTCGCCGACCCGGCGAAGGCACACGTCACCCTCGCCTTCCTCGGCGACGTCGAGGCGGACCGGCTGGTCGCCGTGGAGAGCGCGCTCGGGCTCGCCGCCGAGTGGGCCCGGGACGGCCGCCAGGCCGCGCCTCGGCTCCGGCTGGCCGGCGGCGGGCGGTTCGGGCGGGGCCGGTTCACCGTGCTCTGGGTCGACCTGCGGGGCGAGGTGGAGCCGGTGCAGGTGCTGGCCCGGCTGATCCGTTCCCGACTGCGGCACGCCCGCCTGCCGTACGACGAGAAGCCGTTCCGCCCGCACCTGACGATCGCCCGTCCCGGCGACCGCGTGCCCCCGGTCGACGTGGCGGCCGACCTGGCCACCCTCGACGGCTACGAGGGCCCGCAGTGGCCGGCCGGCGAGATGGTGCTCGTGCGCAGCAACCCCGGCCCCCGCCCCACCTACGAGCGGCTGGCCGCCTGGCCACTCTGACCCGGTCGCCTCACCAGGCCCAGGCCTCCGGCCCGGGACCGCCGTTGCCGACGGGCGGGAAGAGCTCGTCCAGGCGGGTGAGGGTGTCCTCGTCGAGGCTGACGGTCAGGGCGCCCAGGGACCGGTCGAGCTGGTCGGCGGTGCGCGGCCCGATGATCGGCGCGGTCACCCCGGGTCGCGACAGCAGCCAGCCGAGGG
Source organism: Micromonospora sp. CPCC 205546 (assembly GCF_036902715.1). NCBI lineage: Bacteria > Bacillati > Actinomycetota > Actinomycetes > Micromonosporales > Micromonosporaceae > Micromonospora > Micromonospora sp. CPCC 205546. Next base: position 157,830 of record NZ_JBAKHL010000005.1, on the reverse strand, counting down.
CCACGTCCGCTGGGTCGTGACCGAGGTCGCCGCAGAGTTCCTCGTACGCCTCGATGGTCGGCCGGTGCGCGGCGAGCGCGTCGGCGGAGCGGCCACTGGCGCCGCGCGCGGCCCCGCCCTCGGCCATCTTGCGCAGCACCCCGGCGAGCAGCCCGCCGTGCAGCGGCGACCACGGGATGATGCCCAGCCCGTGGTGCTGCGCGGCGGGCACCACCTCGAGCTCGACGTGCCGGGTCATCAGGTTGTAGATGCACTGCTCGGAGACGAGGCCGAGGAAGTGGCGCTTGCCCGCCGCCTCCTGCGCCACCGAGAGGTGCCAGCCGGCGAAGTTGGACGATCCGACGTAGAGGACCTTGCCCTGGGCGACCAGGGTCTCCATGGCCTGCCAGATCTCCTCCCACGGCGTGCTGCGGGAGACGTGGTGCATCTGGTAGAGGTCGATGGTGTCGGTCCGCAGGCGGCGCAGCGAGTCCTCGCAGGCCCGGACGATGTGCCGGGCGGAGAGGCCCTGCTCGTTGGGCCAGTCGCCCATCTTGCCGTAGACCTTGGTGGCCAGCACGACCTTCTCCCGCCGGCCGCCGCCCTGGGCGAACCAGCGCCCGATGATCTGCTCGGTGATTCCCTCACCGGTCTGCCAGCCGTAGACGTTGGCGGTGTCGAAGAAGTTGATCCCGTGCTCGAGGGCCCGGTCCATGATCGCGAAGCTGTCCGGCTCGGTGGTCTGCGGCCCGAAGTTCATCGTGCCGAGGCAGAGGCGGCTGACCGACAGGCCCGTGCGGCCGAGGTGCGTGTACTCCATGAGGCCACCCTGCCACGGCCGCAGGCCGAGTGCCTCGCGACGACCCGGCCGACGGGCCGCCGGCGTACGTGCCGTGGCGGTGCTCGGCCAGGGGCGGCGAGGGTGGCGTCGCGGCGACTCCGGCGACCGGGTGGTCGCCGGAGTCAGGCGGTCACGAGGACTCGCGGGCCGCCGGGCCGCTGCCGAAGAGCACGTCGTCCCAGCTCGGCAGGCGCTTGCGCGGCTTGCCGCCGGCGTCGGTCGACTCGCCCGCCGCTGCCGCCGGCGCGCCCGTGCGCCGGGGCCGGAGCACCGCCAACGACGGCACGGCCGGCACCTCCTTGGGCGCGTCGGAGTCGTCGTCGAACGCGGAACCCTGGCCACCGCCGAGCAGCGCCGCGGCCCCGCCGCCGACCGGCCGCTGGCGCGGCGCGTCCTGCCCGGCCAGGGCGGCCGGGGTGCGGGGTTCGAGCCCGCGGCCCGAGGTGGAGCCGAGCGGACGGTCGAGGGAGGCGAGCAGGGCGTCCCGCCCGGCGCGGATCGGGTCGCGCCCGGGGCGGCTGTGCTCGGCCGCCGCCGGCAGGCCGTGCCCGCCCCGGCTCGGCTCACCGCGCGACGGGCCGGGCAGCGCGTGGCCGCCCCGCTCCGGCGCCGGCTCCTGGCCGAGGATCGGGGTGGGCCGCTCGGCGCAGAGGTATTGCGCCATGTCGTCGTGCGGGGTGACCGCCTGGCGGGTCTTGTCGAGATCCCAGATCGCCTGCGCGGTCGCCTTGCCCGAGGGCCAGGTCGCCACGATCCGCCAGGTGCCGTCGTCGCGGCGCCACGCGTCCCAGGAGATCTTCTCGGTGTCGATTCCATGCTGGGCCAGCCGGCCGTTGACCACCTCGGCGAGCGGGGTGGGCTTCTCCGCGCCCTTGAGCCGGGTGCGCCGGGCGTGCTGGGCGAGCATGGCCCGCTCCTGGAGCACCGGGCCGGCGTAGCGCAGCACCCGGTCGACCGGCACGCCGGCGATGCGGGCGACGTCCTCGGCGGACTCGCCGGAGCGGATCTTCGCCTGGATGTCCCGTGGGGAGAGTGAGGGCACCGGGTCGGCGGCCGTCGTCGGGGCCACCGCGAGCGGCGGGGCGCCGGGCTCGGCGTGCAGCGCGCCGGCGATCCGCTCGTCGATGGGCAGGGCGAGCAGTCGCCCGACCTCGTCGGCGAGCACCAGGGCCTGGCCGTCCTCGGAGAGGGCGACGAAGCGTACTGGGCGCATGGCGTTGCCTCCGTCCCGCTTCGCTGGCCGTCACGCCACGAGCCGGCCACCCGGGCGTCCTCGCACCACCGTACGCGCATCTGCCCGCAGGTGGGGGATGCGACACCCGCATGTCGCGACTGAGCTGCGACGATGATCACGGTCGGTGGCCGCCGTGCGCGTCGGCGGCCACCGACCGTGACGGCGGTTCAGAGTCGCTCGACCACGTAGTCGATCGACGCCGTCAGGGCCTCGACGTCGGCCGGCTCGACGGCCGGGAAGAGCGCGACGCGGAGCTGGTTGCGGCCCAGCTTCCGGTACGGCTCGGTGTCGACGATGCCGTTGGCCCGCAACGCCTTGGCGATCGCGGTGGCGTCGACGGACTCGGCGAAGTCGATGGTGGCGACCACGTTGGAGCGCAGCGCCGGGTCGGTGACGAACGGCGTCGCCACGTCGGAGCGCTCCGCCCAGCCGTACACGATCGCGGCGCTCTCGGCCGTGCGCTTGGCCGCCCAGGCCAGCCCGCCCTGGGAGTTCATCCAGTCGGTCTGCTCGGCGGCCAGGAAGATGGTGGCCAGCGCCGGGGTGTTGTAGGTCTGCTCCAGCCGCGAGTTGTCGATCGCGGTGACCAGGTCGAGGAAGGCCGGGATGTAGCGGCCCGACGCCTTGATCTCGGCGGCCCGCTCCAGCGCGGCCGGGGACATCAGGGCCAGCCACAGCCCGCCGTCGGAGCCGAAGCACTTCTGCGGGGCGAAGTAGTAGACGTCGGTCTCGCCCACGTTGACGTCCAGGCCGCCCGCGCCCGAGGTCGCGTCGACCAGCAGCAGCGAGCCGGGATCGGCGCCGGCGACCCGGCCGATCGGCACGGCGACGCCCGTCGAGGTCTCGTTGTGCGGGGTGGCGTAGACGTCCACCCCGGCCTCGGCGGTCAGGGTGGGGGCGGTGCCGGCCTCCGACTTGCGGACGGTGGGCTCGCCGAGGAACGGGGCGTCCTTGACGGACTTGGCGAACTTCGCGCCGAACTCGCCGAAGCTGGCGAACTGGGCCCGGTCGCGGACCAGGCCGAACGTCGCCACCTCCCAGAACGCCGTGGTGCCGCCGTTGCCCAGCACCACCTCGTAGCCCTCGGGGAGGGAGAAGAAGTCGGCGATGCCACGGCGCAGTCGGGCCACCTGGTCACGGACGGTCTTCTGCCGGTGCGAGGTGCCCAGGTAGCTGGTCGCCACCTCGGTGAGGGCGGAGACCGCCGCCGGACGGACCTTGGACGGCCCGCAGCCGAACCTCCCGTCGGCGGGCTTGAGGTCGTCGGGAATCCGGATGGTCGGTGCGTCAGCCACGGTTGTCGAGATCCTTCCGCATGGGCGAGGGCGGGCCCGGTGTTCAGGCGGGCGCGGATCGACGGCGGACGCGCGCGCAGGCGCACGACGTGGCCGGGACCCGGGCCCGGTCCGGCGACACTGCCGGCCTTCATCCTCCCACCCGTGCGGGCCGCTCCGACCGCTGGTCCCACGCCCGGGTGTGAGGCGTCCACCACAACCCGCGGCGGAGGGCAGCAGGGCGTCGCGCCTGGTCGCGCCCGGACACGCGGAAGGGTTCCTCCCCGTCGGCACGCGACGGGGAGGAACCCTTCCACCACCTCTCAGACGCCGTGCGGGATGGCGTCCCAGCCCTCGACGTCGCTGGGCTTGCGGGTGCCCGGGCCGACGTAGCGGGCCGACGGGCGGACCAGCCGCTGGAGCTTCTTCTGCTCCAGGATGTGCGCGCTCCAGCCGCCCATCCGGGCGCAGGTGAACATGGAGGTGAACATGTGGGCCGGCACCTCGGCGAAGTCCAGCACCACGGCCGACCAGAACTCGACGTTGGTGGCGAGCACCCGGTCCGGGCGGCGGGCCTGCAGCTCGGCCAGGGCGGCCTTCTCCAGCGCCTCGGCGATCTCGAAGCGCGGCGCGCCCAGCTCCTTGGCGGTGCGCCGCAGCACGCGGGCGCGCGGGTCCTCGGCCCGGTAGACGCGGTGGCCGAAGCCCATCAGCCGCTCGCCCCGGTCGAGGACACCCTTGACGTAGCCCTCGGCGTCGCCGCTGCGCTCGACCGCCTCCAGCATGCTGAGCACGCGGGACGGGGCGCCACCGTGCAGCGGGCCGGAGAGGGCGCCGATGCCGGAGGAGATGCAGGCCGCGGCGTCGGCGCCGGTGGAGGCGACGATCCGGGCGGTGAAGGTGGAGGCGTTCAGGCCGTGCTCGGCGGCCGAGATGAAGTAGGCGTCGACGGCCTTGACGTGCCGCGGGTCCGGCTCACCCCGCCACCGCTTCATGAAGCGCTCGACGATGGTGGACGCCTTGTCGATCTCCTTCTGCGGCACGGCCGGCAGGCCCAGCCCGCGCGCCGACTGGGCGACGAAGGAGAGCGCGGTGACCGAGACCCGGGCGAGGTCCTCGCGGGCCTGCTCGTCGGAGATGTCGAGCAGCTGGTGCAGACCCCAGTACGGGGCCAGCATCGCGACCGCGGACTGCACGTCGACCCGGATGTCGCCGGAGTGCACCGGCACCGGGAACGGCTCCGCCGGCGGCAGGCCCGGGCCGAAGCGCCCGTCGACCAGCAGCGCCCACACGTTGCCGAAGGAGACCTGGCCGATCAGATCCTCGATGTCGACACCGCGGTAGCGCAGCGCGCCGCCCTCGCGGTCGGGTTCGGCGATCTCGGTCTCGAAGGCTACGACGCCCTCGAGACCGGGTTTGAAATCGGCCATGTCGCTCTCCTGGATCTGCTCGGTGCGCCCGCCCGGGGCTCCGGTCCCGGCCCAGCCGGGCGAGCGCCTTAGGCGACCCTCAGGGATGTGTTCGTGACATCTTGCCTGCTGGGTAACCGGATGCGCGACCCACTGCGACTGTGCTGCACGCGACATCCCCGGTCCGGGCGGCGCGGTCCGCGTCGGTGACACTGTGCGGTACGGGCTGGCCTGCGCCGCAGGGGGTGGGGCGGGCCCACGAGGAGGAGAGGGAACGTGACGGGGGACACAGCCCGGCCGGCGGCCATGCGTAACGAGTACGCCGCGGAGCTGGGCCTTTCCGAGGCCGACCTGGCAACCGACTGGCACGGGCAGTTCGCCCGCTGGTTCGCCGACGCGGTCGCCGCCGGGCTGCCCGAACCGAACGCCATGGTGGTCGGCACCGCCGACGCCGAGGGCCGTCCGAGCGCGCGGACCGTGCTGCTGAAGGGGTACGACCCGGAGGGCTTCGTCTTCTTCACCAACTACGGGTCCCGCAAGGCCGCCGAGGCGGCCGTCAACCCGCACGTGAGCCTCGTCTTCCCCTGGTTCCCGATGCACCGGCAGGTGGTGGTGGCGGGCCGGATCGAGCGGGTCGACCGCGCGGAGACGGAGGAGTACTTCGTCAGCCGACCGCGCGGCTCGCAGCTCGGGGCCTGGGCCAGCACCCAGTCCCGGGTGATCCCCGACCGGAGGGTGCTGGACGAGGCGTACCGGGCGGCGGCGGAGCGGTTCGCCGAGGTCGAGCCGATCCCCGCCCCGCCGCACTGGGGTGGGCTGCGGGTGCGACCGGAGTCGGTGGAGTTCTGGCAGGGCCGGGCCAGCCGGTTGCACGACCGGCTGCGGTTCCGGCTCACCGGGCCCGGGGAGTGGGCCGTCGAGCGGCTCGCGCCGTGACCCAGCTCAAGGGCTCCCGGCCGGGCGGGCTGCGCCGGTTCGCGATCGACCTCAGGCCGCTGGCCGTGCCCGACTACCGGCGGATGTGGCTGGGCAACGGCATCGCGATGTTCGGCATCCAGCTCACCGCCGTCGCGGTGCCGGTGGAGATGTACGCGCTGACCGGCAGCTCGCTCTGGGTCGGACTGATCGGGATCGCGGCGTTCCTGCCGCTGCTGGTCTTCGGGCTCTGGGGCGGGGCGGTGGCCGACGCGCACGACCGGCGCAAGGTGCTCCTGGCGACCGCGGCCGTGCTCTGGGTCGCCACGTCCGGCCTGGTGGTGCAGGCGGTGCTCGGGATCGCCAGCCCGCTGCTGCTGCTCGCCCTGGTGGCGGTGCAGTCGGTCGCCTTCGCGGTCAGCTCGCCCACCCGCAACGCGATCCTGCCCCGGCTGGTGCCGGCGGAGCTGGTGCCGGCGGCGACCACGCTGAACTTCACCACCCACACGGCCGCCTCGGTGTTCGGTCCGCTGGTCGCCGGCCTGATCTTCGCCTGGTGGGGGACGGACCTGGGCCTGCCGCTGGCGTACGCGGCCGACGCGGTGCTCTACACGGTCGCCGTGTGGGCGACCGTGAAGCTGCCGGCCATGCCGCCGGAGCCGGACCCGGACGCGGACCCGGCCGCCACCCCACGCCGGGCCGGGCTGGCCAGCGTCGTCGACGGGCTGCGCTATCTGGCGACCACGCCGGTGCTGATGCTCTCCTTCGTGATCGACCTGATCGCCATGGTGCTGGCGATGCCCCGGGCGCTCTTCCCGGAGATCGCCGAGTCCCGCTTCGGCGGCGGCGCGGCGGTCGGCTGGCTCTACAGCGCGATCGCGGCGGGCGCGATGCTCGGCGGGCTGACCTCCGGCTGGATCGGCCGGCTGCGCCGGCAGGGGCTGGTGCTGGTGCTGGCGGTGGTCGGCTGGGGGCTGGCCGTGGCGGCGGCCGGGCTGGCCGGGCAGCTCTGGCTGATGGTGCTGCTGCTCGCGGTGGCCGGGGCGGCCGACCTGGTCAGCGCGGTGCTGCGGCAGTCGATGCTGCTGGTCTACGCGCCGGACCGGATGCGCGGGCGGCTCATGGGCGTCAACACGGTGGTCATCGCCGGCGGCCCGCGCCTGGGCGACCTGCGGGCCGGTGCGGTGGCGGCCGGCTTCGGCGGCGGCGTCGCCTGGGTCAGCGGCGGGCTGATCTCGGCGGCGCTCGCGGTGCTGCTCGCGGTGGCGTTCCCGGTGCTGCTGCGCTACCGGGCGGCCGCCCGCCCCGGCGGCGACCGGGCGTGACGGGCCCGGTCGGGGCGAGCGACGGCGGGGCGGAAACCGTTAGGGTCCCCCGCATGGACACCTCCGACCAGCGTCCGCCCTCGGGCGCACAGTGGACCATTTCGGCCGCCGGCCACGAGGCCGTCATCGTGGAGGTGGGCGGTGGGGTCCGGACATACCGGCACGACGGGACCGACCACCTCGACGGGTACGCCGCCGACGAGATCTGCCCCGGCTGCGCGGGGCAGGTGCTGGCCCCCTGGCCGAACCGGATCCGCGACGGGCGCTACACCTTCGGCGAGCGGTCGTTGCAGCTCACGCTCAGCGAACCGGACCGGGGCGTGGCCATCCACGGGCTGGTCAACTGGGTGCGGTGGTCGCTGGTGGAGCAGTCGTCCGACGCGGTGACCGTCGGCTACGACCTGCCGCCGCAGCCGGGCTACCCGTGGCCGCTGCGGCTGCGCACCCGGTGGAGCGTCGGCCCCGACGGCCTGCGCGCGGAGCACGAGGCGACGAACCTCGGCGGCGAGCCGGCGCCGTTCGGCTTCGCGGTGCACCCGTACCTGCGGGTGCCCGGGGTCGCGGTGGACGACCTGTCGATGCGGCTGCCCGCCCGCACGCGGTTGCAGGTGGACGGGCGGCTGCTGCCGATCGGGGTCACCCCGGTGGCCGGCACCGAGTACGACTGGACCAGCCCCCGCCGGATCGGCGGCGCCCAGCTCGACCTCTGCTTCGGCGACGTGATCCGCGACGAGGACGGCGGTTCGGTGGTCAGCCTGGCGGCCCCGGACGGCGCGGCGGGCGTGCGGCTCTGGGCGGACCGGGAGTTCGGCTGGTGGCAGGTGTTCACCGGCGACGCCCTGCCCGGCGAGCGGCGGCGCCGCTCCGTGGCGGTGGAGCCGATGACCTGCCCGCCGGACGCGTTCCGCTCGGGGCGGGACGTGATCACCCTGAAGCCGGGCGCGACCTGGCGGGGTGTCTGGGGCGTACGGCCCGGGGTCTGAACGGGGGAGCGTGATGGAGTTCGGCGAGGTGGTCCGGCGGCGCCGGATGGTGCGCAACTACGACCCGGATCGGCCTGTCCCGCCCGACGTGGTGCAGCGGCTGCTCGACCACGCGGTCCGCGCGCCGTCGGCCGGTTTCGCCCAGGGCTGGGGTTTCCTGGTGCTGGAGACGCCGGAGGACCGGGAGCGGTTCTGGACGGCCACCACCCCGGGCGGCGGCGGCCGGGAGCGGTGGCTGGCGGGGATGCGCCGGGCCCCGCTGATCGTCGTGCCGCACGCCAACCGGTCGGCCTACCTGCAGCGGTACGCGGAACCGGACAAGGGCTGGGCGGACCGCTCGACGGAGCGCTGGCCGGTGCCCTACTGGTACGTGGACACCGGCTTCGCCGCCCTGCTGATGCTGCTGACCGCCGTGGACGAGGGGCTGGGGGCGTGCTTCTTCGGCATCCCCGCGCCGCGCCTGGACGCCTACCGCGAGGCGTTCGGGGTGCCGGCGGAGTACGAGCCCGTCGGGGCCGTCACGGTGGGCTACCGTGCGCCCGACCACCGGTCACCGTCGCTGCGCCGGGGGCGCCGCCCGGTGGACGAGGTCGTCCGGCGGGGGCGGTGGAGCTGACCGGCGCCGGACACCCGTCACCTGTCCCGTCCGGTGGCGAACCGGACGGCGGGTGGCGAAACTGGCATCGGGGAGCAGAACGCGGTGTGGTGCGGCCGGCTACGCTGGCACGGCCATCGGTGCCGCGGGTGCGGCGCCGCGCCGCGACCCGACCCGGTGTCGCGGGTCGGACCGGCCAGGGGGAGGGGAGCGTGCCGTCGTGATCTTCAGAGCGGTCCGGGACGGGCGTCCCTACCCGGAGCACAACCTGACGCTCAAGCAGTGGGCGGAGATCCCGCCGAGGCCGCTGCGCCTGGACCAGTTGATCACCACCAAGCGCGAGCTGGCGCTGGACAAGCTCCTCGCCGAGGACTCCACCTTCTACGGCGACCTCTTCCCGCACGTGGTGCAGTGGAACGGCGGGCTCTACCTGGAGGACGGGCTGCACCGCGCCCTGCGTGCGGCGCTGCAGCAGCGCAACCAGATCCACGCCCGGGTGCTGGTCCTCTCCGGGCCGATCGAGTGAGCCCGGCCCGCCGGTCGCCCGACCCGTCCTGACCTGCGGTTTCGCCGGATCGACGCGGCGGGGCCGCCCGGTGGCACCCTTCGGCGAGCGGCTGTCGCACCGGAGCCGTACCGTCATTCCCAGACGACGTGTCTGACGAGGACGGTGAGGGCCATGGCCCGCGACGGCGACATCAACGAGCCCACCAGGGAGTTCCCCGGCTACCCCACCGGCGAGGCGCTCAAGGAACGGTCGGCTGTCCCGACCGAGCCCGAGCCGGGCGCGCCACCGCCGGCCGGCGGGCCCGCCCGCGGCCTGCTCTGGGTGCTCGGCGCGGCGGCGCTGGCGGTGGTGGTGCTGCTCGGCGTGCAGGCCACCGGCCTGCTGCCGGACTTCCGCAACCCGTTCGCCAAGGAGCAGACCGACCGCAGCCAGCCGCCGCTGCTCAAGTCGATCCAGGATCTCAGCCGCTACGTCGCGGCCGAGGGTAACTTCCAGGTGGTGGTCGATCTTCAGAACGACCGGCGCAACGTGCCCGACTGGCTGCTCAGCCAGCGCACCCTCTTCGTGGGGGCGGGCAGCGTGGAGGCGTACGTCGACTTCACCAAGATCTCCGAGGGCGCGGTGGTCCAGTCGGCCGACGGCAAGTCGGTCGAGATCAGGCTGCCGGCCCCGCAGCTCGGCAAGACCAACCTCGACCTGGAGAAGAGCTACGTCTTCGCCGAGGAGCGCGGGCTGCTCAACCGGGTCGGCGAGCTGGTGAAGGGCGACCCCAACCGGCAGCAGCAGGTCTACCAGCTCGCCGAGGAGCGGATCACCACCGCCGCCCGCGACAGCGGCCTGACCCAGCGGGCCGAGGAGAACACCCGCAAGATGCTGGAGGGGCTGCTCCGCTCCCTCGGCTACGAGAAGGTGACGGTCACCTACACCGCCCCGTGACGGCGGACCCACCGACGCGACGGCGCCCGCCCCGCTCGACGGGACGGGCGCCTCGTGCCCACCCCCGCGTCGGGCGGGGGCGGGTGGGGCTCAGTAGCGGGTGGCGGCGTAGCGGTCCTCGTTCGGCATCAGGACCCAGAGCACCAGGTAGACGACCACCTGGGTGCCGGGCAGCAGCAGCGACAGCAGGAACAGCAGCCGGATGAAGCCGGCCGACCTGCCGAAACGCTGGGCCAGGCCGGCGCAGACGCCGGCGATCATGCGCCCCTGACGGGGGCGGACCAGTTTGCGACTCATCGTCGTACTCCCACTCTGCGGCGTTCGCCGCCTCTGCCCTCAACGGTAGGAAGGGGTGGCCACCGCGCCCTCGGTCGAGAGGAGGACCGGTGGCGCCCGTACCCGTAGGTGGTTACCCGGGAACCCGTCCCGCGACGCCCCCGGACCCGGCCGGTCCGGGCGGCCGTCGTGATCGACGGGCGGCCGGTGAGCTGGGCGGGTAGGCTCGCCGGTCGGGCGCCCACACCCCCGGGTGCCGGACGGCCGCCCGGACCGGGCCGGCCACGACCGTGCCGCGGACCCACGAGGTACGACGGCGAGGAAGTGCAGCCATGATCAGCGTTTTCGACCTCTTCAGCGTCGGCATCGGGCCGTCCAGCTCCCACACGGTGGGGCCGATGCGGGCCGCCCGGACCTTCGCCGCCGGGCTCAAGGCCGACGGGCTGCTGACCGGCACGACACGGGTGCAGGCGGAACTCTTCGGCTCGCTCGGCGCCACCGGGCACGGCCACGGCAGCGATCGGGCGGTGCTGCTCGGGCTCGCCGGCGAGGCGCCGGAGACGGTCGACACCGACACGGTCGACGCGCGCATCACCCGCATCCGCGCCGAGCGGCGGCTGAGCCTGCTCGACGCCCACGACATCGACTTCGACCCGGACCGCGACCTGGTGCTGCACCGGCGCCGGTCGCTGCCGTACCACCCGAACGGGATGACGTTCGCCGCGTACGACGACGGGGGCGCGGAGCTGCGGGCGCGGACGTACTACTCGGTCGGCGGCGGGTTCGTGGTGGACGAGGCGGCGGCCGGGGCGGACCGGATCAAACCCGACGCCACCCGGGTGCGGCACCCGTTCCTCACCGGTGCGCAACTGCTCGGCGTGACCGCGTCGACGGGGCTGTCGATCAGCGAGGTGATGCTCGCCAACGAGCTCTCCTGGCGCAGCGAGGGCGAGGTGCGCGGCGGCCTGCTGGAGATCTGGCGGGTGATGCGCGAGTGCGTCGAGCGGGGCTGCTCCCGGGACGGGGTGCTGCCCGGCGGCCTGAAGGTCCGCCGCCGCGCCGCCGAGCTGCGCCGCAGCCTGGAGACGGAGTCCGATTTCGCCGACCCGCTGCGGGCGATGGACTGGGTGACCCTCTTCGCCCTCGCCGTCAACGAGGAGAACGCGGCCGGCGGCCGGGTCGTCACCGCGCCGACGAACGGGGCCGCCGGGATCATCCCGGCGGTGCTGCACTACTACACCCGCTTCGTGCCGGGCGCCTCCGCGGAGGGCGTGGTCCGGTTCCTGCTGGCGGCGGGCGCGATCGGCGTGCTGTTCAAGGAGAACGCCTCGATCTCCGGCGCCGAGGTGGGCTGCCAGGGCGAGGTGGGTTCGGCCTGCTCGATGGCCGCCGCGGGGCTGGCCGAGGCGCTGGGCGGCACCCCCGAGCAGGTGGAGAACGCCGCCGAGATCGGCATGGAACACAATCTCGGGCTGACCTGCGACCCGGTCGGTGGGCTGGTGCAGATCCCCTGCATCGAGCGGAACGCGGTGGCTAGCATCAAGGCGATCGCGGCCGCCCGGCTGGCGCTGCGCGGCGACGGGGTGCACCACGTCTCGCTGGACAAGGTCATCAAGACCATGCGCGAGACCGGCGCGGACATGAAGGTGAAATACAAGGAGACGGCGCGCGGCGGACTGGCCGTCAACGTGATCGAGTGCTGAGGGGGCGTTCGTTCACCGGCTGCTAGCCTGTCGACCGTCCGGTGAGGCGGGAGGCGGCGGTGACCTCTGGCGTCGCGGCGTTGTGGGCGCACCGCACCTCGCTGCGCATCCTCGTCCGGCGCGACCTCGCCGTGAAGTACCAGCAGTCCGTGCTCGGGTACCTCTGGTCGCTGATCGAGCCCCTCGGCATGGGGGCGATCTACTGGTTCGTCTTCGGCGTCCTCTACTCCCGCGACACCAACCGCCACCTCGGTGACGCGGCCGACTCGTACCCGCTGTTCCTGCTCACCGGGATCTTCGCCTGGATGTGGACCAGCTCGGCGTTGAGCGAGGCGACGAACGCGTTGACGGGGCAGGCCCGGCTGATCACGACGATGAACGTGCCCCGGCAGGTCTTCCCGATCGGCCGGGTCACGGGCCGCTTCGCCGAGTACGCCGCCGGCCTGCCGATCCTGCTCGCCGCCGCCGTCGGGTACGCCGCGGCCGGGCGGGTCGAGCCGGGCTGGTCGATGCTGGCCCTGCCGCTCGCGGTGGCGGTGCAGGCCGTCCTGCTGGTCGGCCTGGCGCTGCTGCTCTCGGCGGTCAACGTGCTGATGCGCGACGTCGAGCGCTTCATGCGGCTGGTCATCCGGGTGCTCTTCTACGCCACCCCGATCATCTATCCGCTGAGCCTCGTGCGCGACGCCGACCTGCCGGGCTGGCTGAAGGTCGCCTACGAGCTGAACCCGCTGGTCGGCATCTTCCAGCTGCACCACGCGGTCTGGTACCCGGACGAGTTCCCGGACGCCCGGCTGCTCGCCACCGCCGTCGGTGTCAGCCTGCTGGTGCTGGCCGCAGGCTGGTGGTCGTTCCGCCGGCTCGAGCCCGCCGTGCTCAAGGAGCTGTAGGGGTGGCCGAGGCGATCATCGAGGCGGAGGGGCTCGGCATCCGGTTCGTCCGCAACCGGCGGCGGCAGCTGCGGCTGCGGGAGCTGTTCATCCACCGGGGGCGTCGCGCCGCGGACGACGGCCGGTTCTGGCCGCTGCGGGACGTGTCGTTCTCGGTCCGGCCCGGGGAGACCGTCGGCGTGGTGGGCCGCAACGGCACCGGCAAGAGCACGCTGCTGCGGCTGATCGCCGGCGTGCTCATTCCCGACGAGGGTCGGATCCGGGTACGCGGGGACGTCGCGCCGCTGCTGGAGCTCTCCGCCGGGTTCTCCGGCGACCTGACCGGGCGGGAGAACCTCTACCTGGTGGGTGGTCTGCACGGGCTTGCGGCGGGCTACCTGCGGCGGCACTTCGACGACATCGTCTCGTTCGCCGGTGAGCAGGTGGAGCGGGCCATCGACACGCCGGTGCGGCACTACTCCTCCGGCATGAAGGTCCGGCTCGGCTTCGCCATCATCTCGCACCTGCCGCACCCGGTCCTGCTGATGGACGAGGTGACCGCGGTCGGGGACGAGGAGTTCCGCAAGAAGTGTTATGCGACGATCGACCGTCTGCTCGGGGAGGGGCGCACTCTGGTGCTGGTGTCACACAACGAAAAGGATCTGACCCGGTTCTGCCGTCGGGGGCTCTACCTCGACGCCGGCCGGCTGAGCGTCGACGGCACGATCGCCGAGGCGCTGCACGCGTACCACGCCGCGGTTGCGCGGTGACGCTCGCGATCGTGCTCGCCGCCGACGCCAAGGCCGCGAGCCTGCCGACCCGGTCGGGCGAGCCTCTCGCCGACCGCCTGGCCGACCAGCTCCGCCGCGCCGGGGCGGACGAGGTGCGTCACGCCGCCGACCTCGGCGAGCTGGCCGCCCTGGCCGACGCGGCCACGCGCCCGGTGCTCGTGACGGGCGCCGACCTGGTCGCGCACACCGCCGTCCTGCGGCACCTGGCCACCAGCCCCGTCGGGCCGACGGTGGCGCTGGTGCTCACCGACCCGCCCGGCGAGGGCCGCACGGCCGTGCGTGAGGAGCGCGGTCAGGTGGTCGGGGCCGGGCCTCCGGAGGCGCTGGACGGCGGGGCCACCGGCGTCTTCGGCGGCGCGCTGCGGGTCGGTGTCGACGACCTGCCGTCGCTCGCCGCCGCCGCCCGCGCGGCCGCTGCCGCGCCGTCGGTGTCCGGGCCCGCCGTGGACCGGCTCTTCGCGGGCCTCACCGGGCTCGGCACGTTGACCTTCGCCCAGCGCGTACGCCTGCTCGTGGCGCGCCGGGTGGGCGACGCGGCGGGGCTGGCCGCCGCGGAGGCGGCCGTGGCCGCCGTCGACGAGGACCGGGCCGAGCTGAGGCTCTCGGTGAAGGAGCGGGACGACTTCTTCACCACGTTCTTCGTCAGCACCTGGTCGCCGTACGTGACGAAGGCGTCGGCGAAGCTCGGGCTCGGCCCCACCGCCGTCACGATGATCTCGGTGGCCTTCGCGGTGGCCGCCGCCGTGCTCTTCGGCACGGGTGGCCGGGTGGCGCTGGTCGCCGGGGCGGTGCTGCTCTACCTCGGCTTCGTGCTCGACTGCGTGGACGGCCAGCTCGCCCGCTACACCCGGCACTTCAGCGCCTGGGGCGGGTGGCTGGACACGATGGCCGACCGGGCGAAGGAGTACGTGGTCTACGCCGGCCTCGGCTACGGGGCCACGCAGGCCGGCTTCCGGTACGGCTGGGCGCTGGCGATCGCCGCGATCACGCTGCAGACCGTGCGGCACATGACGGACACCTGGTACGGCGTGCTGCACGACGAGGCGGCCCGCCGGCCGAAGACCGTCGGCACCGCCGGCGGCGGCATCGGCGACAAGCTGAACGCCGCCTCCAACCGGGTGCAGGCCGACACGGGCTCGGTGTCGTACTGGCTGAAGCGGACGGTGGTCTTCCCGATCGGGGAGCGGTGGGCGCTGATCGCGATCACCGTGGCGCTGTTCGGCCCGCTGGTCAGCCTGTACACGGTGCTGGGCTGGGGGGTGCTGGCCTTCGCGTACACCGGGGCGCTGCGTACGCTGCGGGCCCGCTGGATGCGGGTGCCGGTGCTGGACACGGTCGACGCCACCCTGCACCGCGACGACGGGCCGCTGGCCCGGCTCCTGCCGGTGCTGCGGCCGGTGGGGCCGCTGGCGCTGGCGGTCGTCGCGGCGCTGGGCCCGGCGGCGCTGCTGGTGGCGGCGCTGCTGACCCGCGACGGGGCGGAGGGCCTGCGCTGGGCGGTGCCGGTCGCGCTGGTGGTGCTGCTGGCCGCCGGGCTGGGTGCGGGCGCGGCGCACGACGGGCCGCTGGACTGGCTCGTGCCGGCCGTGCTGCGGGCGGGTGAGTTCCTCTTCGCCGTGGCGGTCGGGGTGGTGGGCGACGTGCCGCCGTGGCTGATCTTCGGGTACGTCTTCGTGCTCACCCTGCACCACTACGACCTGACCGCGCGGCTGGAGAAGCGGCAGTCCGCCCCGCCGCTGCACGGCGCGACGCTGGGCTGGGAGGGGCGCTCGGTGCTGCTGACCGTGGCGGCAATTGCCGGTTTTGCGGGCATCGGCATGGCTACACTCGGTACGTACCTTCTCGTGGTTTTCGTGGGGAGTGTCGCCCTCGCCTGGGTCGTCCTGCCCGCCCGCGCCGCGCGGGCGTCGGTGGGCCTGGTCGGCGCGGGAGGCCGCTCGCCGGGCTGACGACAGGGGCCGGCCGATGACTCTGATCAGCTTCGTCGTGCCGGCCTACCGGGTGCAGGGCTACCTGCGCGAGTGCCTGGACTCCATCCTCGACCAGCCGGTCGCCGACTTCGAGGTGATCGGCGTCGACGACTGCTCGCCGGACGACAGCGGCGAGATCCTCGCCGAGTACGCGGCCCGCGACCCTCGGGTGCGCGCCGTGCGGCTGGCGGAGAACGTCGGGCTCGGTCCGGCCCGCAACATCGGGCTGGACCGGGCCGCCGGCGAGTACGTCTGGTTCGTCGACGGCGACGACTGGCTCGCCCCGGAGTGCCTGCCCGAGGTGGTCGCGCGCCTGCGCGCCACCCGTCCCGACGTGCTCCTGGTCGACCACGTCCGGACGCACTGGAACAACGCCGTCAGTCGCAGCGCGATGGCGGAGGTGTTCCCGCAGCCTCCCGGCGACGAGACCTTCCGGCTGCGGGACCGGCCCGAGACGCTGCGGCTGCTGCACACCGCCTGGAACCGGCTGGTCCGCCGGCAGTTCCTGCTCGACGAGGGACTGCGCTTCGCCCCCGGCTGGTACGAGGACGTCTCGTTCAGCTACCCGGTGCTGATGGCCGCCGAGCGGGTCGGCGTGCTGGACCGGGTCTGCGTCAACTACCGGCAGCGCCGGACCGGGGCGATCACGAGGACCACCGGCGAGCGACACTTCGAGGTCTTCGGCCAGTGGCACCGGGTGTTCCGGCTGATGGACGACCGGGGCCCGGCCCTCGACGACCTGCGTCCCGCGCTGTTCGAGCGGATGATCTGGCACTACCTGACCGTGCTCGGCAACGGGCAGCGGATCGCCCCCGAGCTGCGCCCGGCCTTCTTCGCCCAGATCACCGCCGACCACGCGCGCTGGCTGCCGACGGGCGGCTACCCGGCGCCGGCGGGTGCCGAGGGGCTCAAGCACCGGCTGGTGGCCGCCGGCCGCTGGCGTACGTTCAGCGCGCTGCGCACCGCCTACCGGGCGCGGGACGTGGCCCGGCGTACCGCGCGGGGCACGAGGCGGCGGGTCGCGCCCCCGGCCCGGCGCGCGGCCCGGCTGGCCCGGGACATCCTGCTGCGCGAGTACTACCGGGCCGAGCTGCGCCGGCCGGTCGACCCGACGCTGGCGGTCTACGCGGCCTACTGGTACCGGGGGTACGCGGACAACCCGGCGGCCATCTTCGAGGCGGCCCGGCGGCTGGCGCCCGGCATCCGTGGGGTGTGGATCGTGCGGCGGGACCGCGTGCACACCGTGCCCGAGGGTGTCGCGTACGTGGTCGCCGGCACGCCCGCGTACTACCGGGCGCTGGCCCGGGCGCGGTGGCTGGTCAACAACGTCAACTTCCCGGACTTCGTCCGCAAGCGGCCGGGCACGGTGCACGTGCAGACCCACCACGGCACGCCGGTGAAGGTGATGGGGCTCGACCAGCAGCGGTACCCGATCGGCGCGGTCGGGATGGACTTCGCCGGGCTGCTGCGCCGGGTGGACCGGTGGGACTACAGCGTCAGCGCGAACAGCTTCTCCAGCCAGATGTGGGAGCGCGCGTACCCGGCCGCGTACACCACCCTGGAGGTCGGCTACCCGCGCAACGACCGGCTGGTCACCGCGACCGACGAGGAGGTGCTCCGGCTGCGCGCCGGGTTCGGCCTCGGGCCGGGCGAGCAGGTCGTCCTGTACGCCCCGACGCACCGCGAGCACCTGCCCGGCTACCGGCCGCCGTTCGACGCGGAGCGGCTGCTCGACGTGCTCGGCCCGGCCGGCCGGCTGCTGGTGCGCAGCCACTACTTCCACGACCGGGACCGCCGCGCCCGGCGCCCGGCCGACCGCGACCGGGTACGCGACGTCAGCGGCCATCCGTGCGTGGAGGACCTCTATCTCGTGGCGGACGTGCTGGTCACGGACTACTCCTCGGCGATGTTCGACTACGCCGTGCTCGACCGCCCGATCGTGCTCTACGCCCCCGACTGGGAGGCCTACCGGCTGGCCCGTGGCGTGTACTTCGACGTGACGGCGGAGCCGCCGGGCGCGGTGGTCACCAGCTTCGCCGACCTGCTCGAGCTGTTCCGTGCCGGCGCGGTCGACTCGGAGGCGGCGCGCAAGGCCCGGCAGCGGTTCCGGGCCCGGTTCTGCGCGCTCGACGACGGCCACGCCGCCGAGCGGGTGGTCCGGCGGGTCTTCCTCGGCGGGCGGGCCGACGCCGACCGGTAAGCGCGCGAGCCGGCGCCGGGACCACGACCCGCGCGGCGCCCGTGCCCCGGGACCCCCGCCCGGCAGGACGGACCCGCCGGTGGTGGCCCGTCTGGCCAGGTGGGGCGTGACAGGGCCGTCACGAGCCGAACATGGCACGTTTACCCGATGTGCGAACCGGATGATCCTCGTCACAGTCATTCGGGGTTCGCCCGACGAGCTGGGGGGAGGGCACGGTGACCGCCGTCGCGCTCAAGGATGTCACGAAGGTGTTCAGGGACGGCACCCTCGCCGTCGACAACGTCAACCTCGACGTCAACGACGGCGAGTTCATGGTGCTGCTCGGCCCGTCGGGCTGCGGCAAGTCCACCGTGCTGAGGATGGTGGCCGGGCTGGAGGACCCGACGTCGGGCGCGGTGATGCTCGACGGCGAGCTGACCAACGACCTGCCTCCGCGCGACCGGAAGATCGCGATGGTCTTCCAGGACTTCGCGCTCTACCCGCACATGACCGTCGGCGACAACATCGCCTTCCCGCTCCGGCTGGCCGGGCTGGAGCCCGAGCCGCGCGGCGAGCGGGTCACCGACGTGGCCAGCGCGCTCGGCATCGGTGACGTGCTCGGCCGCAAGCCCAGCCAGCTCTCCGGCGGGCAGCGGCAGCGGGTCGCCATGGGTCGGGCGATCGTGCGCCGGCCGGGCGTGTTCCTGATGGACGAGCCGCTGTCCAATCTCGACAGCGGGCTGCGGGCCGAGCTGCGCGCCGAGATCTCCGGCCTGACCCGGGAGCTGGGCGTCACCACCCTCTACGTCACCCACGACCAGGCCGAGGCGCTGACCATGGCCGACCGGGTCGCCATCATGCGCAAGGGCGTCCTGCAGGACGTCGGCACGCCCACCCAGGTGTACGGCCGCCCGGCGACGCTCTACGTGGCCGCGTTCCTCGGCAGCCCGCGGATGAACCTGCTGGAGGCCTCGGTCTACGTCCACCTCGACCGCTACGTCACCCTCACCCTCGGCGACCAGGCGCTCCACCTGCCGTGGGACGACATCCGCAGCCGGGCGGTCGCGCACTACCACGGGGAGCGGATCGTGGTCGGCCTGCGGGCCGAGGCGCTCACCCCGGTCGCGCCGGACACCCAGGGGGCGGTGCTGCACGGCCGGATCCGCTACCTGGAGCACCACGGGCACGAGTCGCTCGCCTTCCTCGACGTCGGGGCCACCGCGATCGTGGTGGACGAGATGGGCGCCAAGGTCGACGAACCCGCCGGCCAGCGTCGGAGCCGGGGCCGCTTCGGGCAGGCCGTGCAGCGGCTGACCCGGCGCGCCGCCGGGGAGGAGCCCGCCCCGGCCTCCGCCGCCCGCACCAGCGTGCTCAACGACCCGGGGCGACACCACCGTCGCCCCGCCGAGTTGGCGGTCCGGCTGGCGCCGTACCCCGGGGTCTCCGCCGGTCACCCGCTGGCCGTCTCCGTACGCATGGACGCGCTGCACTTCTTCGACGAGCGTGGCGACCGCATCGACGTGGGCTGGCGCTGACGCGGGACGCCTCCTTGCCGAGGAAGTTACCGGCAAGTAACGTCGGGTCATGACCATCGACTCGCGCCAGGTGGCGGCCGGCCTGCTGGAGGCTGTGCCGTTCGCCCGTACGCTCGGCATCGAATTCGTCGAGGTGGCCCCCGAGGCGGAGGGCGGCGTACGGGTGACCGTCCGACTGCCCGACTCGCCGGCCATCCACAACCACGTCGGCGGCCCGCACGCCGGGGCCATGTTCACCCTCGGCGAGACCGCCTCCGGCGCGGTCGTGCTGGCCGCGTTCGGATCGCTGCTCGACCGGGCCACGCCGCTGGCCGTGCGGGCCGACATCGCGTACCGGAAGCTGGCCATGGGCCCGGTGCGGGCCACCGCGCGCCTCGCCCGACCGGTCGCCGAGGTGGTCGCGGAACTGGAGTCCGGCCGCCGGCCGGAGTTCCCGGTGCAGGTCGAAATCGCCACCGAGGAGGGCAAGCCGACCGGCGAGATGACCGTGGTCTGGACGCTGCGCCCGCACTGAGCGGCGGCGGCAAGCGGACGGAAAGCGGTTTGCGGGTCCGGAGGTCTGGATAGATTCGTACCGTGTTGGGCCTGCCTGCTCATGTGACCGCCTGTCTCTTCGATCTGGATGGTGTGCTGACGCAGACCGCCCGGGTGCACAACGCCGCGTGGACCGAGACGTTCGACGCCTTCCTGCGCCGACACGCCGTCGCCACCGGCCAGGAGTTCCGCCCCTTCGATCCGGGGCCGGACTACAACCGCTACGTCGACGGGCGGCCGCGCGCCGACGGGGTGCGCACCTTCCTCGCCTCCCGGGGCATCGTGCTGCCCGAGGGATCACCCGACGACCCGCCGGAGGCGGACACCGTCAACGGCGTCGGCAACAGCAAGAACGTGCTGCTGCTGGAGCGGCTGCGTACGCACGGGGTGGACGTCTATCCCGGCTCCGTCGCCTACCTGGAGGCGGCCGTCGCCGCCGGCCTGCGCCGGGCGGTCGTCACGGCCAGCGCGAACGGCCGGGAGGTGGTGGCCGCCGCCGGACTGGAACCGCTGCTGGAGGCCCGCGTGGACGGGCTCGTCGCCCGTGCCCAGGGGCTGCGCGGCAAGCCGGCCCCGGACACCTTCCTGGCCGGCGCGAAGCTGCTCGGGGTCGACCCGCGCGAGGCCGTCGTCTTCGAGGACGCCCTCGCCGGGGTCGCCGCCGGGCGGGCCGGCGGATTCGGCTACGTGGTGGGCGTCGACCGGGTGGGCCAGGCCGCCGAGCTGCTCGCCCACGGCGCCGACGTCGTGGTCACCGACCTCGCCGACCTGCTCGACCCCGGGACACCCGCGTGATCCGGGAACGCGCCTATCCGGTCGAGCCATGGCACGTGCGGGAGACGCGGCTCGACATGGACGTCCTGGCCCAGTCGGAGTCCGTCTTCGCCCTCTCCAACGGGCACGTCGGGCTGCGCGGCAACCTGGACGAGGGGGAGCCGCACGGCCTGCCCGGCACCTACCTCAACTCCTTCTACGAGCTGCGCCCGCTGCCGTACGCGGAGGCCGGCTTCGGGTTCCCCGAGTCCGGTCAGACGATCGTCAACGTGACCAACGGCAAGCTGATCCGGCTGCTGGTCGACGACGAGCCGCTCGACGTGCGCTACGGCGAACTCCTCGCCCACGAACGGGTCCTCGACCTGCGCGCCGGCACCCTGCACCGGGAGCTGCACTGGCGCTCCCCGGCCGGGCGCGAGGTCAAGGTCCGCAGCACCCGGCTGGTCTCGTTCACCCAGCGCGCCGTCGCCGCGATCAACTACGAGGTCGAGGCGGTCGACGGCCCGCTGCGGCTGATCCTGCAGTCGGAACTGGTGGCCAACGAGGCGCTGCCCCCGCAGAGCAAGGACCCGCGGGTCGCGGCCGTACTGGAGTCGCCGTTGCAGGCCGAGGAGGAGCTCACCACGGCCGACGGCGGGCTGTTGATCCACCGGACCAAGGTCTCCGGGCTGCGGGTGGCCGCCGCCATGGAACACGAGGTGTACGCCCCGGCGCGCAAGACCATCCAGTCCGAGGGGTACGAGGACTGGGTGCGTACCACGATCGGGTGCGTGCTCCAGCCGGGCGAGAAGCTGCGCGTGGTCAAGTACCTCGCGTACGGCTGGTCGAGCCGCCGGTCGCTGCCGGCGATGCGCGACCAGGTCGAGGCCGCCCTGACGGGGGCGCGCCTCGACGGCTGGGACGGGCTGCTCCGGGAGCAGCGCGAATATCTCGACGAGTTCTGGGACGCCTCCGACGTGGTGGTGGAGGGCGACCCGGAGATCCAGCAGGCCGTCCGGTTCGGCATGTACCACGTCCTGCAGGCCGGTTCCCGGGCGGAGCGGCGGCCCATCGCCGCGAAGGGCCTCACCGGCCCGGGGTACGACGGGCACGCGTTCTGGGACACGGAGATGTTCGTCCTGCCGGTGCTCACCTACACCCACCCGGCAGCCGTGCGGGACGCCCTGCACTGGCGGTACGCCACCCTGGCCGCCGCGCACGAGCGGGCCCGGACGCTCAACCTGGAGGGCGCGGCGTTCCCCTGGCGCACCATCGAGGGACCGGAGTCGTCGGGGTACTGGCCGGCGGGCACCGCCGCCTTCCACATCGCCGCCGGCGTCGCCGACGCGCTGCGGCGCTACGTGCAGGTCACCCAGGACACCGAGCTGGAACGCGAGATCGGGCTGGAGCTGCTGGTGGAGACCGCCCGGCTGTGGCGGTCGCTGGGCCACCACGACCGGCACGGCCAGTTCCACATCGACGGGGTCACCGGCCCCGACGAGTACACGGCGGTGAAGAACGACAACATCTACACCAACCTGATGGCGCAGCGGAACCTGATCAGCGCCGCCGACGCGGTGATGCGCTACCGGGACGAGGCGTTCCACCTCGGCGTCACCGACGAGGAGGCGGCCGCCTGGCGGGACGCGGCGGCGTCGATGCACATCCCATACGACGAGGAGATCGACGTCCACGAGCAGGTCGAGGGCTTCACCCGGCTGCAGGAGTGGGACTTCGCGCACACGCCGCCGGAGAAGTACCCGCTGCTGCTGCACTATCCGTACTTCGACCTCTACCGCAAGCAGGTCGTCAAGCAGGCGGACCTGGTCCTGGCGATGCACTGGCGGGGCGACGCGTTCACGCCGGAGCAGAAGCTGCGCAACTTCCTCTACTACGAGCGGCGTACGGTGCGCGACTCCTCGCTGTCGGCGTGTACCCAGTCGGTGCTGGCGGCCGAGGTGGGCCACCCGGAGCTGGCGCACATCTACCTGCGCGAGGCCGCGCTGATGGACCTGCACGACCTCAACGAGAACACCCGCGACGGCGTGCACATGGCCTCGCTCGCGGGCGCCTGGATCGCCCTGGTGGCCGGGTTCGGCGGGCTGCGCGACCACGACGGCAACCTCTCCTTCGCGCCGCGCCTGCCGAGCCGGCTCGGCAAGATGGAGTTCTCGCTCCAGTGGCGCGGGATGCGGCTGCGGGTCGACGTCCGGCCGCACCAGACCACGTACGCGTTGCGCCACGGCGATCCGGGCGACGTGCTGGAGCTGCGGCACCACGGCGAGTCGGTCCGGGTGGTGTGCGGGGAACCGGTGACGATGCCGATCCCCCCGGCGGAGGTGTCCGGGCCGGCCCCGGAGCAGGCCCCGGGCCGCGCTCCGCTGCTGCGCCTGCCGGAGAGCGAGCCGTGACGGGCCGCCGGCCCGCGTAGGTCGTGACGGGCCGGCGGCGCCGGTGGTGCCGCCCGGGACGGCGGCGGTGCGGTCAGACGGGCTTGCCCTGCGACGGCCGGCCGGCCGCGTCGTGGGGCGCCATCGCCCGCGGGTCGTCGGCCGTGCGCGCCTCGGCCGCGTCGTCCGCCCAGTCCCGGCCGCGTTCGGTGTCCTGTTCCCGCCGGTCCCGGTCGGTGTCCTGCTGCCGGGTCTCCCGCTGCTGCGCCATGGCGTTCCTCGCGATCCGTCGGGGGCGCGGTTGCGCCGGTACGGTCTGCGGTCACCCGTCGCCTACCCGGGCCCCTCGGCGGCAAACGCCGCGTGCGCCGGGCCGCTTGCCGGCGCCGGCGGCGGGTATGCGGCCGGGCGGGGACGACCGAGGACGTACGGAGGCGAGATGGACGTGCGCAGCAGTGCGGTGACGATCCCGGCGGGCGACGCCGAACTCCCGGCCGACCTGCTGGTCCCGGAGGATCCGGCCGGCGTGGTGCTCTTCGCGCACGGCAGCGGCAGTTCCCGGCACAGCCCGCGCAACACGGCGGTGGCGCACGTGCTCAACCGCAGCGCCCTCGGCACCGTGCTGGTGGACCTGCTGACCCCGGCCGAGGACCAGGTGGACGCGCGGACCGCCGAGTTGCGCTTCGACATCCCCCTGCTGGCGGGTCGGCTCGCCGCCGTCGTGGACTGGCTGGCCGCCGAGCGGCCCTTCGGTGCCGTGCCGATCGGGCTCTTCGGGGCCAGCACCGGGGCCGCCGCCGCCCTGGTGGCCGCCGCGGACCGACCGGACCTCGTCGGCGCGGTGGTCTCCCGGGGCGGCCGTCCCGACCTGGCCGGCCCGGCCCTCGGCCGGGTACGCGCGCCCACGCTGCTGCTGGTCGGCGGCCGGGACGAGCAGGTGATCACGCTCAACGAGCAGGCGCAGGACGCGCTGCCGGCGACGGCCGAGCTGACGGTGATCCCGGGGGCGACCCACCTCTTCGAGGAGCCCGGCGCCCTGGAACAGGTCGCGCACTGCGCCGCCGACTGGTTCGCCACCCACCTGCCCGCCGCCCGCTGAGGGGCGCCGAGGGATCAGGCGGGGGCCGGGGGCATGGTCGTCGGGGACTGGCGGTGCCGCTGGACGGTGTCGACGACCCGCCAGAGCACGGCGGTGATCGGCACCGAGACGAAGGCCCCGGCGATGCCGGCGATCAGGGTGCCGGCGGTCACCGCCACCAGGATCACCGCCGGGTGCAGGCGCACCTGACGCTTCATGATCAGCGGCTCGAGCAGGTTGCCCTCGATCTGCTGCACCGCGATCACGGCGGCCAGGACGAGCAGCGCGGTCACCGGCCCCTTCGCCGCGAGGGCGACCAGCACCGCCACGGCGCCGGCCACGGTAGCCCCGATGATCGGGACGAAGCCGCCGAAGAAGGTGATGAGCGCGAGCGGAAGGGCCAGCGGCACGCCGAGCAGCACCAGCGCCAGGCCGATGCCGATCGCGTCGATCGCGGCGATCATCATCGTGCCCCGGCTGTACGCCCCCAGCGTCCGCCAGCCGACCCGGCCCGCCTCGGCGGTCACCGTGCGGTTCGGCCCGGTCGCCCGGGACAGCGTCCAGTGCCACATGGACCGGCCGTCCTTGAGCAGGAAGAACAGCAGGACGAGCGCGAGCAGCGCCGAGCCGACCACCTCCGCCGCCGTCCTGGCGCCGGAGACCGGGTCGACCGAGCCCTGCCCGACCCCCTGGCGGGCCTGGCCGAGCAGCCGGTCGAGCTGCTGGTCCGTGACCGGCAGCGTCGAGGTCACGAACTCCCGGGTGCGTCGAAGGCCCTGCCCCAGCTCCTGGCTCAACTCGCTGAACTGGCCCGCGGTGAGGCTCCACACCAGCGCGCCGACGCCGAACAGCAGGCCGAGCAGCAGCAGCACGGTGAGCAGGGCGGCGAGGGCGCCGGGCAGGCGCAGCCGGCGCAGCGCGAGCTGCACCGGGTCGAGCAGCGCGGCGAGGAAGACGGTGGCGGCCATCGCGATGGCCAACGGCGCGAGCAGCACCGCGATCCTGCCGAGCAGGTACAGCCCGGCGACGATCACCACCAGGCAGGCGCTCCACACGACGGCCGAGCGGACCAGCCAGGGAAGCGCGGCCCAGGTCTGCCGGGCGCCCGTGCCCCGGTCCGTCGGCCCCCCGGGCGCCCGCCCGGCATCGTCAACGCCCACGTCGACCCTCCTCGATCTCCGGCGAGTCGGTACCCGGTCGGCGTCCTTCCGACACCCGTTCCCTGCACGCTAGATGGGCGGACGGGCCGTCGGGGGCCGTCCGACCGTTTCCCGGTCGCCCGCCGGTCGCCCCCGCGTCGCGTTTGCGCCCGCGGCCCCAGGGAAGGCAGAGATCGGACCCGGATTCGAGGAGGACCCGATGAGCGACTTCATGGACAAGGCCAAGGACTTCGCCGACAAGCACGACAAGCAGGTCGACCAGGGCCTGGAGAAGGGCGGCGACATGGCCGACAAGCGCACGGGCGGCAAGTACGACGAGCAGATCGACAAAGGCGTCGACCAGGCCCAGACGCGTACCGGCGAGGGCGACCAGGTCCGCTGATCCCGCTCCCGTCACCCCGGGCCCCGGCCCGGGGTGAGGGGTGTCCCGGGTCGCCGCGCGGTCGGCGGCCCGGGACACCCGTGTGGTGACCGATCGACGCGTACCGCTAGCCAAGGATCGACCACTCTCGCTACTATCCGCAGTCGGAACATGACTCAACGTGGAGTCGTCCCCGACCGGACCGGTGCCCACCCCTTGGGGCGCCGTGACGAGAGGAAGTCATCCGGTGACCGAGGCCCCCGAGGCGACCGTCCCACGGCGCTATCCGTTCAGCGACCCCGACCGGCTCAACCTCGACCCGCGCTACGCCCGGCTGCGTCGGGAGGAACCGCTCTGCCGGATCCAGCTGCCGTACGGCGAGCCGGCCTGGCTCGCCACCCGGCACGCCGACGTCCGGACCGTGCTCGGCGACGCCCGGTTCAGCCGGGCCGCCTCAGTGGACCGGGACGAGCCCCGCAACTCTCCCCATCGGCAGGACGGTGGGATCCTGTCGATGGACCCGCCGGAGCACACCCGGCTGCGGCGACTGGTGGCGAAGGCGTTCACCGCCCGGCGGGTGGAGCAGCTGCGACCCCGGACCAGGCAGGTGGCCGACGAACTGGTCGACGGAATGCTCGCTGCCGGCGCGCCGGCGGACCTGGTGGAGCACCTGGCCACCCCGCTGCCGATCCGGGTCATCTGCGACCTGCTCGGCGTTCCCGTGGCCGACCAGGACCGGTTCCACACCTGGTCCGAGGCGATCGTGTCGACCACCTCCCTCAGCCCGCAGCGGGCCCAGGAGTACATCGACAGCCTGTTCGCGTACATGGGCGAGCTGATCGCGCGGCGTCGTGAACAGCCCACCGACGACCTGCTCGGCGCGATGGTCCGGGCCCGCGACGCGGACGACCGGCTCGAGGAGGACGAGGTCGTACGGCTGGCCGCCGGGCTGCTCGCGGCCGGGCACGAGACGACGGTGACGCAGATCCCGAACTTCGTGTACGCGCTGCTCACCCATCCCGACGAGTGGGCCCGGCTGCGGGGGCGGCCCGACCTGGTGCCGGGCGCCGTCGAGGAGCTGATGCGGTTCGTCCCGCTCGGCGCGTCCTCGGCCTTCGCCCGCTACGCCCTGGAGGACGTCGAACTCGGCGGCGTGCTGGTGCGGGCCGGCGAACCGGTGGTGGTGTCGATCCCGTCCGCCAACCGGGACGAGACGGTCTTCCCCGAGGCGGACCGGCTGGACCTGACCCGGCGGACCAACCCCCACCTCGGCTTCGGGCACGGGGTGCACCACTGCGTGGGCGCCCAGCTCGCCCGGATGGAACTCCAGGTCGTCCTGGAGACGCTGATCGCCCGCACGCCCGAGCTGAGGCTGGCGGTGCCGGAGTCCGAGCTGACCTGGAAGAGCGGCCTGCTGGTCCGGGGGCTCGTCGCCATGCCGGTGAGTTGGTGAGCCCGATGGGTGCGACGGACGAGCAGTGGCGGCTGCACGTGGACCCGACCCGGTGCATCGGGTCGGGGATCTGCGCGGGCACCGCGCCGAAGCACTTCGTGCTGGTGGGCGGGCTGGCCCGTCCGCTGGCCGAGCGGGTCGCGCCGGACGACGCGGTGCTGGACGCTGCGGACTCCTGCCCGATGGAGGCGGTCATCGTGTCCGAGGCGGACGGCCTGCGCCGGATCGCGCCGGAGCCCTGACCCGCCCCGCAGGCCGTACGCCGGTGGCCACGCCCTTCAGGGGCGTGGCCACCGGGAGCGGGGACGGTCAGCGCTGCTTCTCGCCCAGCTCCGCCACGGAGGTGGCGCGACCGCTCAGGGCGTCGCGCATCCGGTCGACGAGGCCGGCGCCGGGGTTCAGCAGCCGGTTCGCGGGCGGCCGGTCGGGTGCCGCCGGATGCGGCCGGGTCGGGGCGGTCTTCTTGGTCGCCTCCACCTTCTCGGCCAGCTCCACCATCTCCTCGTGGGCGACCGCGGCGCGCAGGCGGGGGAAGAGGTCCGACTCCTCGTCCTTCACGTGGTGGCGGATCGTGCTGGTCAGGTGCCCCAGCAGGTCGTCGAAGCGTGGGTCGGACGGATCGAGCGACTCCAGCTCCTTCATCGTCCGCTCGGCGTCGGCGTGCTCGGAGATCTCGTGCTCGGCGATCTGGTCGCCGTCCGGCAGCGCCTTGCGGGCGGTCGGATAGACGTGCATCTCCTCGGCGACGGCGTGACGGACCAGTTCGGCGATCACCACGTCGGCGAGCTGCCGGCGGTGTTCGGGGGTGCCCTGCCGGCTCTCCAACTGCACGAAGAGCGCCTCGACCTCACGATGGTCGGCGGTGAGGACGTCCACCACGTCCTGACCCGCGACGTGTTCGGGATTGCTCATGTCTGCCCCTTACCGGTTGCGGAACGGTCGGCTGCGAGAGCCTGGTACCCGCGAACCGTCGACCGAACCCACCGCGCCGTCGATCGATGTCACTCAGCGCCGGGCGCCGGCACCCGGGCGAGACCGGGCGCCGGCGCGGAGCAGCGTCCCCCGTCGGTCTGGATCAGGACGAGTAGCCGCGCTCGGCGATCCAGTGGGCGACCTTCTCCAGGGTCATCCAGTACCCGCCCTCGGGGGCGGCCGGGTCGGCGAGGCGGATCAGGTCCCCGCCGTCCCGGTAGCCCACCAGGGTCAGGTAGTGCCCACCCTCGTACGAGTGGGGGTTGCCGCTTGTGTCGACAGTGGTGCCCTTGACGTTGGCCACCACCGGGCGGCCCTCGTCGAGGGCCGTCACGACGTCGGACCGCAGCCGCTCGACCTGCTCCGGCTTGGCCACCGAATCGCGGATCTCGGTGGTCCGGTACCCGCGGCCGGTCAGCTCGTTGAGCACGCGGGTGATGTCCAGGGCCGAGGCGGTGCCCGCCTCGGTAGTGCCCAACCTCTTCGCGACCTCGTCCTGGGAGAGCACGCTGCCCAGCGCCGACAGGGCGATCCGGGTCGCGGCCGGGCCGCAGTAGTAGAAGTTGGGCTGGGCCTGGTACTGCACGCCGACCGTGCGCTCGGCACGCCGGTCGGCACGGCCGTCCCGGTCGGTGTGCGCCAAATCGACCGGGACCACCGCCGCCGGTGCGGCCTGGGCGGTGACCGGCGGGCCGGCGAGGCATCCGCCGGCCACCAGCAGGCCGGCGACGGAGAGGCCGCTCCTCTGCACGATCGAGTTCATGGTCGGGCTCCAATCGGGGGTTGGCGCCGCCGGAGGGCGGGCGCACAGCACCGGGAGAGGCGCTCGGCTCGGGGACTCCAACGGCCCGCAGCGGTGGGCCCACGGGTCTCGCCGGATGCAACGGCCCTGCTCGGCAGGGCATTCCGGGACGTCGGCCGGGCGTGCCGGCCGCACGTCGGAATTCAACCGGGCCGGGGGCAGCACGATTCCGGCGTACGGATGCCCCGCGTCACAGCCGGTGCGGTGCCGGGCCGGCGCGCCGACCCACCCCGGAACGGCGGACGGGACGGCGCTGTCGGAGAGGGATGCTCCGGGACGAACCGGTCAGACGGTCACAGGCTGCCCAGCAGGCGGGTCACCGCGATCTCGATGACCACCCGGTCCGGATTCGGGCGGGGCGTCCGATAGCGCTCGGCGTACCGGCGCTCGGCCTCGGCGACGGCCGACCGGTCGGAGCGTACGACGGCCCGACCCTCGATGGTGAGCCAGCGTCGCCCGTCGACGTGGCAGACGGCCACCGGGGCGCCCGCGGGGCCGGCGGCGGCGACGTGGCGCGCCTTGCGGGACGCGCCACCGGTGATCACCCGAGCGAGGCCGGCCGACGCGTCGAACGTGACGCCCACCGGAACGACGTGCGGGGTGCCGTCCGCCCGCAGAGTCGTCAACGTGGCCAGGTGCCGTTCCCGACAGAACGCCTCGACCCGCTCGTCGTCAGGTGCCAGTCGATGGTCGCCGGGCATGTCCGTCCCCTGTCTCGCGCTGCGGCACCGATCATGGCACCCGGCGCCGGGCCGGGTCCGGGTCGGCCGGCAGGCCGGGTGCGGCCGGCACGTCGGGTGCGCCGGTCAGCGGGTGGTTGGCGGCGCGGCGCTGCCGCACCAGCCGGCCGAGGTAGAGCAGCGCGCCGGTCAGCACCGCCATGTCGTCCAGGTAGATGGGGTCGGGAAGCAGGTCGATCGGCAGGACGGTGTAGAGCAGCGCGCCGTAGAAGGCGACCTTGCCGCTCACCCCGAGCGTGCCGAGCAGCCGGCGGGTGCGGATCACGCGGACGGCCAGCACCACCGCGCCGACCAACGTGACGACCGCCACGATGCCGACGACTATCCACGCCTCCCTGGACACACCGTCACGCTAGCCCAACCGACCCCGTTCCGCCCGGCCCCGCCGGTCAGTAGGCGACGACCGCCGCCCGGCCCCGGGCCACCGACGGCACGTCGCGGCCGGTCACCACCGGGAACTCCCGGGTCTGCTCCACCGTCGCGGCGCCCTCGATCAGCGGCAGCAGCGACGGCGACTCCTCCGGACGGCGGTTGACGGCGGCGAACGCCTCGTCCCGAAGGCTGCGGGCCGCCTCGGCGGCGGTCTCGGCGGCCCGCCACGCGGCCTGCTCCCGCTCCCGGGCCGCCCGCTGCCGGGCGAGCAGGTTGTCGCGTACCGCCCGGCGCAGCACCAGCTCCTGCTCGACCGGGTGCAGCCGCGGGTCCCAGCCGTCGCGGTGCGCGAAGACGTCGCTGAGCTGCTCCACCGACAGCTCCTTGCGCCAGTACGCGTCGAGGGCGGCCCGGTGCAGGAAGCGCTCGCGCTCGGCGTACTCGGCGGGCGTGCGGACGGTACGGGGGAGGGGCATGGCCGCGGTGGACCCCAACCTCCGGACGTCCGCCTCGGCGGCCTCGTACGCCTGCCAGGCCGCCTCGACCTCCTCCTGGGCGGTCAACCACTCGGCCCGCAGCCGGGCGGCGGTGGCGGCGGCCCGTTCCGCGGCGACGGAGACCTCACCCGCGTACCGGGAACGTTCGCGCGCCTCCTCGGCCCGTTCCAGCTCGCTCGGCATCGCGGCGCGCCGGATCCGGGAACCGGCGTCGAAGCGGAGCCGGCCGGGCCGCAGCAGCAGGCCGGCCACGGTGACGGCGACGACGCCGAGCAGGCTCAGCCAGATCACGGCGGCCCGGGGAACGTCGAGAAGGACGGAGGAGAACGCGTCTTGCATGGTCAGCACCTCACGGTCGATCGAGGGAATCGACAGGGTCTGTGCCCGGCGTGCGGGCGGGTGGGCTTCGGGCGCGCGTGCGGGGCGTACCGCGACGTGGCCGCCACGGCGGCGGACTCACGGGTGACGCCCGGCGTCGGCGACCGGAGCTGAGGGCGGAGGCGGTCGGGCCGGCGTCGTGCGACTGCGGCCCGTCGTGGCGGCGCCCTGCGGGTGTGGAACCGGGTGGCCGACGGGTCAGGCGGCGGGCGGACCGCGCCGGGCGGGGACGCCGCGACCGGGGTCGCGGGCAAGCCCGTCCTGGTGGGCGAGCGGAACGGCGGTGGTGTCGGTCGACGTCTCGTGACGGAGCGTCGACGGGGCGGCGGTAGCACCGCTGACCTGCTCGACCACCGGCTCGCGGCGCGGCAGCGACAGGGTGGGTCGGGTGTTCGCGGCGATCGGGCCGGCGGTGGTGACGGCGGCCGACCCGGTGACGGACGATGCCGGGGCCGGTGCCGCGCTCGCGCCTCCGAGACCCACGGCGAGCACCAGCGCGGCGACCGCCAGTCGGGTCAGCTCACGCAGGGAGCGCAGCGTGACCGACCAGAACGGGTCGACGGACGCTACGGACGGCACCCGTCCAACCTATCGTCCGGAAGCGGCTCGTGCAGGGCGGTGCCGGCCCGGGATCGGGTGACCGCCGCCACGGTGTCCGAAAAGGATCGTCGGGCGGGAGCGGGCGTGCCCGCCCGGGAACGACGCCGGACGTGCGACGGCCCACCCGGTGCTACGCGCGCCGGGTGGGCCGTCGTCGTGCCGGTGTGCGTCAGCCGTCGGTGCCGAGCACGGGCGGAGCGGCGACCGTGCCGTCCCCCCAGACCATGTCGTCCTCCGTCAGCCAGGTCAGCCGGCCGTCGGTGTCGTCGTCGTGGGCCGCCTGGGTGCCACCCAGGACGCCGGGGCGGTTCGCCCCGGCGCGTGCGCCGCCCGGACGTCCCGTCGCGCTGGCCGCCCGGTCGCCGTTGGTGCCCTGTCGTGCCCCGTTGTCGAAGCGCCGGCCCATCCCGGTCGCGGACCGGTTGTCGGCCACCGGACTGCCGCCGGCGGACCGGACCATCGAGGTCGGTGCGTTGCCGCTCGCGGCGAGGGCCCCGGTGCCGAGCACGCCCGCCGGGCCGCCCTGGCCGCCGAACTGCAGGCCCGAACCGCCGGCCGAGGCCGTCGAGGTGCCGCCCAGCCCGACGGGACCCGTCGTGGCGGGCGCGCCGGTCAGCGGCGTGGCGCCGGCGAGGGAGGTGCCGGCCGTGACGCCGCCGGGAGTGCCGGTGACCGTGCCGCCGGCTCCGCCGTCGCCCGGATGCACGCCACCGACGGCGCCCGGGACGATCGTCCCGGAGCCCCCGCCACCCGGCCCGGAGCTGGGACCCGCGGGGGCGGCGACGGTGGCGCCGCCCGGCTGCCCGGCGAGCCCGGAGGCGGTCGGCGCGGCCGTCGGCGTGGTGGCGCCCGGGCCGCTGCGCGGGGTCGTCGAGGGACCGCCGCTGTTCACGCCCGGGGTGTCCGGGTGCGGTGGCGGCGGCGGGACGATCCGGCCGTAGGCCGAGAGGTCGTAGCCGGCGGCCAGCTCGGCCACCACGTTGACCATGCGCTGGTGCGCCTTCTCCTGCTCGGCCTTGTCCTGCTGGTGGCCCAGCAGCCCGCCGACCAGCATGCCCGGCACGCCGAACACGGCGCCCTTGGCCGCCCCGGAGACCGCCTGGTCGTGGTCGTCGGTCTCGGCCGGGCTCTCCGCCTGCGCGCGGGCGGTGCGCAGCTCGCCGGCCATCAGGGTCAGGCCACGACTCACGTCGGCCATGCCCTCGCCGAGCTTGTCGGCGTAGTCGGTGACGAGCGTCAACCGCCGCTGGAACTCCTGCGAGGCCGAGCCCGTCCAGGTGTTGGCGAGCTTGTCGAGGTCGCCGCTGAGCTCGCGGGACAGCCCGTCGAGCATGCCCTTGAGCGCCGTCCACTGCGCGGCGACGCCGTCGATCTGGCCCGGCTGGCCGGCCATCACGCCGTCGTAGAGCTGCTGGTGGCTGACCGACTGGTAGCGCTGGGTGTATTCAGACACGCGGTTCCTCCTTCCGCTTCAACGCTTCGTCCACCCCGTTCAGCGCGGCGGCGATGTCGGCGGAGTTGGCCGCGTTGCGCTCCTCGGCGGTGCGGTAGTTGGCCAGGATCGTCGCGGTGGCGCTCTGGGCCGCCTTCACCGCGGCCCGCAGCCGGTCGACCTGGTCCACGTAGGACTGGTGGATGTCGGAGTAGCGGCGGGAGTTCTCGGTGGCGTCGGCGAACGAGCCCAGCGCCGGGGGCCGGCACTGCATCTCGGTGCTCAGCTTCCGCAACGCCTTCTCCGCCTCGGTCAGCCGGTGGGCCAACTGCTGGTGGAAGTCTTCCAGGGACATCAGGTCGACTGTCGTGCGCCCGGTCATGGCAGCATCCCCGTACGTCATCGTCGATAACCGTTGGCAGGGCTCAGGTTAGTCGACCGGTGCGACGCGGGCGACCCGCTACCGGTGTCGATCCGTCAGGTGCTAACTCAGCCGTCCGTTTCCGGGCCCGGGGACGACGCGCCGGACGAGGCCGGTGCCCGGGACGCGGGCCCGTCGGAGGGCGTCGTCGACGCGCCGGACCTGGCCGGCGTGGGGCTGCCCGCCGGCTTCGCCGGGGCGACCGCGGGGGCCGA
Organism: Micromonospora sp. CPCC 205546; assembly: GCF_036902715.1. Taxonomy (NCBI): domain Bacteria; kingdom Bacillati; phylum Actinomycetota; class Actinomycetes; order Micromonosporales; family Micromonosporaceae; genus Micromonospora; species Micromonospora sp. CPCC 205546. The sequence goes on along the minus strand of NZ_JBAKHL010000005.1, from coordinate 124,353 downwards.
CGGCGCGGGACCGGGCACGAAGTGGGCGAGCGCGTCGTCCCGCGAGAGGGTCGGCCCCGCGGGCACGAGGGCCAGCAGCGACGCGGGTACGGCCAGCGGGGTGACCCCCTCGTAGCCCAGCGCGGACATGGCCCCCACGCCGAGCGGGTGGCGGACGCCCTGGGCGCTGATCAGGTGGACCGTGGCGCCGGGGGCCGCGGCGCCGCTCTCGCCGGAGCCGGGCGTGGCCTGCACGAGCACGCCCTTGCCGCCGGGCAGCAGCACGCCCTCGGCGGTGCGTACGCCGTCGCGTGCGCTCTGCCGCACCGGAACCGCGCCGGACGCGGCCAGCTCCGCCGGCACGCGGTCGAAGACCTCCAGCGTGGTGGTGGGCGGCCCGCCGTCGGCGCCCGCCCGGTAGGTCGCGCAGAGCACCGTCCGGCCGGCGGTGACCGGGTGCAGCGCGGGCAGGGTCTGCGGCATCCCGGCCTCCTCCGCCCGCTGGTCGGTCAGCAGCTTGCCGGCCTGCGCCGGGGTGATGTCGGTGACCTGGCCGCCGTCGCGCAGCAGCAGCAGCGCGCTGATCTCGCCGATCGCGGAGAGGCCCTCCCGGGTGAGCACGTAGTGCTGGCCGGCCGCCCGGAAGACCTGGCCGACCTTGGCCGGACGCTCGGTCAGGGTGCTGACCTCGTCCTGACCGGCGATCGTGGGCTTGCGCATGACCGGCCCGGCCGGCACGGCGTTGAGCAGTTGCTGTCCCACGGGCAGGCGGGGCGCGTTGGCCATCCGCAGCGCGGCGAGCGCGGAGTCGCCACCCGTCACCTGCAACCGCGTGTCGCCGGTGAGCAGGTGCCGCTGGCCGTCGGTCTCCACCAGCACGGCCCGGTCGCCGAGCGGCGCCCCACCGGGCAGGGGGCGGTCGATCACCACGCGGGTGCCGGAGCGGCGGGGGTCGGCCGGGTCCGGCACGTCGCACACGGACCAGGGCAGGCCGGTCAGGGACTTGCGGTCCGGCAGCGCGTCGGGGGCGCCGACGATGCCGACCGTACGCCCCCGGGGCCGCTCCCGGATCGACGCCTGGGACATCGTGCGCACCGGCGGGGCCGGCTCGTTGATGATCAGCCGGGCCGAGGCGTAGTTGAGGGTCGGGTGCAGTTTCCCGTCGACGAAGACGTACGTCGCCCCGGTCTCCCGCTCGATCACCAGGGTGTTCGGCTCCAGCGGCGCCGTGTTGCCGGTGAACTGCCCGTACGCTCCGACGCCGCCGAGCACCACGGCCGCGGCGATCACGCTGCCGAAGACCGCCATCCCGAGTCGCCGCATCGGCAGGTTGCTGGTCTCGGGGTCGCCCGACAGCAGCGCCGAGACGATCCGGCGGGTGACGAAGCGGTACGCCTGCACCTGGTCGCGGCGGGTCCGCATGACTTACCTCCGGCGGGGGTGGGTCCGCGACGAGCAGGTCCGGGTCGGTGTCGCGGGCTTCCCTACGATAAGGGGCCGTCGACGGATCACCGGGACCAGCGCCCGGGACGATCCGGCGGAGGCCCCGCCGTCCAGAGAGGACTGTCAGCGATGACGCAGGTTCAGGCGCCACCCGGTCGTCCGGCACCGCAGCCGTCCGGCGTCGCCCAGCGGCCGGTGGTCCCGGCCGACCGGCGCGACCGTGGTCGGATCGGGCCCGTGGCCGTGGGACAGCTCGTGGTGCTGGAACTCTGCGCCCTGGCCGTCTGGGCGGCCCTGGGCGGGCCGGACTGGCTCGCGGCCGTCGTGGGGGTGCTGTCGCTGGCGCTGGTGGCCGCGGTCTTCACCCGCCGGGGTGGCCGCTGGTGGTATGAGGACCTGCTGCTGCGCCGGCGGTTGCGGCGGCGCCGGGAGGAGGCCAGGAGCACGGTCGCCGCGGGCGGCGGGGCCGATCCGAGGCTGGCAGCCCTGGCCCCGGAGCTGACTGTGACGGAGCTCACGGACCGCGGCACCCGCCTCGGTATCGGGCAGGACGCGCAGGGCTGGTTCGCGGCCCTGGCGTTGCAGGACCGCGCCGGTGCGCCCGCCGGATCGGTCGAGGCGGCGGTGATGGACCGCGCGCTGCGCGTGCTCGCCGACTTCACCGGCCCGGTCACCCGCGCCCAGGTGGTCTCGCACACCCTGGTCTGGTACCCGGCGCCGGGGGCGCCGCCCGCGGCACACCGGACGGTCTGGCTGGCCCTGCGGCTCTCCGTGCGCGACGCCCGCGTGGAGACCGTCAGCCGGGGCGGCGGCATGCCCGGGGTGCACCGCACGCTGGCCGCCGGGATCGGCCGGCTGGGCAAGGCGTTGACCGCGGCCGGGCTCGCCCACCGGCCGCTGAGCCGGGACGAACTGCGCGCGGCGGTGGTCTCGGCGGCCGGGCTGGACCTCGCGCCGACACCGCCGGCGGAGACCTGGACCGGACTGCGCGGCGGCGGCTGGACCCAGCGCTGCCTGGTCCTGCGGCCCCGGGCCGACGCGCCGTTCGGCCCGCTGGTGGACGCCGTGACGTCGACGTCCGCCCCGTCGCACACCCTGGCCGCCGTGGTGCTGCCCGGCGGGCGGGTCGCCCCGCCGATGCTCCGGGTGGCGGCGCTCGACGACCACGTGGAGGCGCTGGTCAAGGCCGTACGGGAGGTGGCGCGCCGCTGCGGCGCCCCGGCCCGCCCCGTCGACGGACAGCACGGCCCGGGCGTCTACGCCACGGCCCCGGCGGGCACCACCATCGCGACCCTGTCCCCGACCGACTGAACGTGCGGGGACGCCACGGCGGTCAGGGCCGGAGGTTGACGATCCAGCCGTAGAGCCCGACGACCCAGAAGGCCAGCGGCACCAGCGCGATGATCAGCATGATCTCCACGATGTCGAGCAGCCGGCCCCAGACCGGGGAGATCCGCTTGCCGGCCACGGTGAGCCCGTAGATCAGGCTCACCACGGCCGCGAGCACCAGGCCGCCGAGGATCAGGCCGAGGCGTACCGTCGTCGAGCCGTTGCCGAACGTGGCGGCGGCGGTCAGGCCCAGCCCGGCGGTGCCGGCGAACAGCACCGGGGTGCGCTGGGCGCGGCCGAGGAAGGGGCGGGCCCGCAGCAGCGACAGCAGCGCCAGCACGAGACAGAGCAGCACCGCCGGCAGGCTGGCGTGCAGCGCGAGCACCACCTGGGCGCCGAGCACCAGCAGCGACACCGTCCAGAGCAGGCCCGTCAGGAACTCGTCGGCCCGCTCGCTGAGCTGCAGGACCTGCGGGCCGTCCACCGACTCGGTGTCGCTCTTCAGGTCGTCGGGACCGGTCGGGATGGACGGCACCGGCAGCCGGGCCAGCCGGTACGCCGCCATCGGCAGCGCCGGCACCGCGCCGAACGCGACAGCGGCGACGACGGCGGCGGCCGCCGGCGCGTGGGTGTCGAAGACGAGGCTGACCAGCGCGCCGAACCCGGTGCCGGCGCTGACCGCGACCGCCCCGAAGAAGAGCGGAAGCCGGTCGCCGACGGCCAACGCGGCCACCGCCGCGCAGACCATCACCGCCGTGGCGCCGAGGAGCACGTGCGGGGCGGCCAGCCCGGTCAGCGGGCGGTCGCCGGCGAGCAGCAGCAGGCCGCCGACGCCCGCGTACGCCAGGCCGACGGCCCCGAGCACCGACCCGGTCGCGCTGTCGGCGGTGGCCCGGGACAACACGGCCGCGGAGACCACCAGGGCGACCGCGACGACCAGCGCGGCCAGCGCGCCGGGCAGGTGCGGCGGCCCGGTGAGGAGCGCCGCCAGCGCGCCGGCGCCGAGCGCCGCGGCGGCGAAGAGCACCGCGAAGGACCGGGTGGTGCCCACCTGCCAGGCGCCGGGACGCTGGTTGGTGGCGGTGGCCACGGCGTCGACCACGTCGTCGAAGACGATCTCCGGCGCGGTGGCCGACCGGGGGTTGAAGTAGAGCACCTCGCCGTCGCGGATGCCGAGCTGTGTGGCGGTACGACCGCCGTCCAGCGGCTGGCCGCCCAGCCGGGCCAGGCTCCAGCCGCCGTGCCGCACCCCCTCGTCGGCCAGGTCCTCACCCGCGTAACGCAGCAGGGTCGGCAGCAGGTCGGCGAGCGGGACGTCCGACGGCAGCGCGAGGTCCATCCGGGTGCGGGGCGCCACGATGGTGATCCGGCTCAGGCCGCCGGTCGCCGTCTTCGTCGCCACAGTGGCCTCCTCGCGCTCTCTACGATCACCCCTGGCCGACGGGTGCCGACGCACGGGTTCCTGACGCCCACGGGAGATTACCTACGATGGCGGGCACGTACGATGCCCACCCGACGACTCCGGTCGCTCGCCGAACTTCATCAGGGCCGCTTCTGGGAGGAGACAGCCGTGAGCACGGTGGTGTTCCGCCGGCTCCCGCGTCAGCCGGGGCCAGCGCTGCCGCGGGGCGAGGTGCTGCTGGAGTCGCCTCCGGAGCTGCCCGAGCCGACCCCGCGCGGGATGGGGCAGCTGCTGATGATCCTGCCCATGATGTGCGGCGTGGGCGCCATGGCGTTCCTCTACGCCGGCCGGGGCGGCGGCACCATGACGTACATCGCCGGCGGCCTCTTCGGTGTCTCGATGCTGGGCATGGCGCTCGGGTCGCTGAGCAACGGCAACAACGACAAGGCCGAGCTGAACGCCGACCGGCGCGACTACATGCGCTACCTGGCCCAGATGCGCAAGCGCACCCGGCGCGCGGCCGAGCAGCAGCGGGCGGCCATGGCCTGGCGGCACCCGGAGCCGGACGCGCTCTGGTCGATCGCCGCCTCCCGGCGGCTGTGGGAACGGCGGATCACCGAGGACGACTTCGGCGAGACCCGGATCGCCACCGGCCCGCAGCGGCTCTCCGTGGAGATCGTCCCGCCGGAGACCAAGCCGGTCGAGGACCTGGAGCCGATGAGCGCCATCGCGCTGCGTCGCTTCGTGCGTGCCCACTCGTCCGTGCCGGACCTGCCGACCGCCCTGTCGGTGCGGGCGTTCAGCCGGGTGGTGCTGCGCGGTGACCGGGAGCCGGTGCTCGACCTGACCCGGGCCGCGCTCGGTCAGCTCGCCACCTTCCACGCCCCGGACGACATGGTCGTCGCGATCGTCGCCGCACCGGACCGGCAGCCCTCCTGGGACTGGGTGAAGTGGCTGCCGCACAACCACCACAGCGCCCGGACCGACGCGGCGGGCGCCCGCCGGATGGTCTTCGCGAGCCTCGCCGAGGCCGAGGAGGCGCTCGCCGGCGAGCTGGCCGGCCGGCCCCGCTTCGCGCCCGAGGCGAAGCCGCTGACCGCGGCGGCGCACCTCGTGGTGGTGATCGACGGCGGCGAGGTCTCGGCGGCCTGTCAGCTCATGGGGCCGGGACTGCTCGGCGCGACCGTGATCGACCTCTCCGGCACCGTGCCCCGCGACGCCGGACGCTGGCTGCTCTGCCTCGACGTGGGCGACGGCGACTCCCTCGAACTCGTCCGGGGCACCTCCTCGTCGCGGCTCGGCCGGCCGGACCGGCTCACCGAGACGGCCGCCGAGGGGCTGGCCCGGCAGATCGCCCCCTTCCGGCTGTCGCAGCAGCAGACCACGTCGGAGGAGCCGCTGGCCAAGAGCATGGAGCTGCCGGACCTGCTCGGCGTCGGCGACGCCGCCGCCGTCGACGTGCAGCAGACCTGGCGCCCGCGCAGCCACCGCGACCGGCTGCGCATCCCCCTCGGCGTCGGGCCGGACGGCAACGTGGTCGAGCTGGACTTCAAGGAGTCCGCGCACGAGGGCATGGGCCCGCACGGCCTGATCATCGGCGCGACCGGCTCCGGCAAGAGCGAGCTGCTGCGCACGATCGTCGGCGCGCTGGCGGTGACGCACTCCTCGGAGGAGCTCAACTTCGTCCTGGTCGACTTCAAGGGCGGCGCCACCTTCGCCTCGCTGGACGCGCTGCCGCACACCAGCGCGGTGATCACCAACCTGGCCGACGAGCTGCCGCTGGTCGACCGCATGAAGGACGCGCTGGCCGGCGAGATGACCCGCCGCCAGGAGGTGCTGCGGGCCGCCGGCAACTACGTCTCCCGCTACGACTACGAGAAGGCCCGCGCGGCGGGCGAGCCGCTGGACCCGATGCCCAGCCTGCTGATCATCTGCGACGAGTTCAGCGAGCTGCTCGCCGCGAAGCCCGACTTCATCGACCTCTTCGTGATGATCGGCCGGCTGGGCCGGTCGCTCGGCGTGCACCTGCTGCTGGCCAGCCAGCGGCTGGAGGAGGGCAAGCTGCGCGGCCTGGACACCCACCTGTCGTACCGGATCGGTCTGCGTACCTTCTCCGCGGTGGAGAGCCGGATCGTGCTCGGCGTGCCGGACGCGTACGAGCTGCCCAACGCCCCGGGCCACGGTTACCTGAAGACCGACACCAGCACCATGCTGCGGTTCCGGGCCGCGTACGTGTCCGGGCCGTACCGGGCCCCGGGGCAGGCCGCCGCCTCGTCGCGGGCGCTGGTGCAGCGCCGGATCGTCCGGTACGGGGTCGACTTCGTGCCGGTGCAGAACCCGACCCTGCCGGCGCCGGACGCGCCCGAGCCGGAGCAGCCCGCCGACGGCAAGGCCGTGGCGATGCTGGACGTGCTCATCGACCGGCTGAAGGGGCGGGGCCGCCCGGCGCACCAGGTCTGGCTGCCGCCGCTGGCGGAGCCGCCGGGCCTGGGCGAGCTGCTGCCGCCGCTGAGCGTCGACGGGAGGTTCGGCCTCTGCACCGCCTCCTGGGTGGGGCGCGGGCGGCTGGCCGCTCCGGTGGGCATCGTGGACCGACCGTACGAGCAGCGCCGTGACCCCATGCTGGTGGACCTGGCCGGCGCCGGCGGCAACGTGGTGATCGTCGGTGCCTCGCTCAGCGGCAAGAGCACCATGCTGCGTTCCATGCTCGCCTCCCTCGCGCTCACCCACACCCCGCGCGAGGTGCAGTTCTTCTGCCTCGACTTCGGCGGTGGCGCGCTGCGCAGCCTGGACGGGCTGCCGCACACGGCCGGCGTGGCCGGGCGGCGGGACACCGAGGCGGTACGCCGGACGGTGGCCGAGGTGGTGGCCGTGCTGGACGAGCGGGAGAACCGGTTCGCCCAGCACGGCATCGACTCGGTGGCCAGCTACCGCCGGCGCCGGGCGGCCGGGGAGTTCGCCGACGACCCGTTCGGCGACGTCTTCCTCGTCGTCGACGGCTGGAACACCCTGCGCCAGGAGTACGAGGAGCTGGAGCAGACCATCACCACCCTGGCCAACCGTGGCCTGGGCTTCGGCGTGCACGTGGTGCTGACCGCCGTGCGGTGGGCGGAGATCCGGATCAACATGCGGGACCTGCTCGGCACGAAGCTGGAGCTGCGCCTCGGCGACCCCAACGAGTCGGAGATCGACCGGCGGGCCGCGGCGAACGTCCCGACCGGCTCGCCCGGACGGGGTCTGACCCGCGACAAGCTGCACTTCCTCACGGCCATCTCCCGGATCGACGGTCGGCGCGACATCGACGACCTGACCGAGGCGTCCATCGCCCTGTCCCGGCACGTCGCCGAGGCGTGGAAGGGCCAGCCGGCGCCCAAGGTCCGGCTGCTGCCGCGCCGGCTGCCCCTCAGCGAGCTGGCCCGGGTCGTCGACCGCTCGGCGCCCGGCCTGCCCATCGGCGTCAACGAGTCGGCGCTGGCCCCGGTCTACCTCGACCTCGTCAACGAGCCGCACCTGACGGTCTTCGGCGACGCCGAGTGCGGCAAGACCAACCTGCTGCGACTGATCGCGCGGGGCATCACGGAGCGCTACACGCCGGCGCAGGCGCGGCTGGTCATCGCCGACTACCGGCGCGGTCTGCTCGGTGCCGTCGAGGGGGACCACCTGCTCGACTACGCGCCGTCGAACCAGGTGTTCGCGCAGGGACTCGGCTCGATCCGCAGCGCGCTGTCCAACCGGCTGCCCGGCCCGGACGTCACCACCGCGCAGCTGCGCGACCGCAGCTGGTGGAAGGGCCCGGACCTCTACATCCTGGTCGACGACTACGACCTGGTCGCCTCGGGCGGCAACAACCCGCTCAGCGCCCTGCACGAGCTGCTGCCCCAGGCCCGTGACATCGGCCTCCACCTGATCGTCACCCGGCGGGTGGGTGGCGTGGCGCGGGCGCTCTACGAGCCGGTCCTGCAACGCCTGCGCGAACTGGACCAGCCCGGCCTGCTGATGTCCGGCAACCGGGAGGAGGGTGCGGTCTTCGGTACGCTGCGGCCGAGCCCGCAGCCGCCGGGCCGGGGCACGCTGGTGCGCCGACGCGACGGCCAGCAGCTCATCCAGACCGCCTGGGCGGAGCCGGCCTGAGGTCTCCCGCCGATGCGGCGGTCGGCGGGACCGCCCCGGTGTGACGGCATCCGGTAACCTGCGGCACGAGCGTCGCAGCCGACGAGAGGACCGTTTTGAGCACATCGTGGACGCCCGGCGGCGCGGGAGCGGCCGGCCTGCAGGGTCTCCTGCAGCAGGCGCAGGAGCAGCAGCGCCGGCTCGCCGACTTCCAGCGGCAGCGCGCCGAACTGCGGGTCGTCGGGGAGAGCCCGGACGGCCTGGTCCAGGTCACCGTCGACGGTGACATGAAGGTCGGCGACATCGAGATCAACCCCCGGGCCATGCGGCTGGACAGCTTCACCCTGGTCGAGTCGCTCCAGGCGGCGATCGACGCCGCCTACGCCGCGCACGCCGAGCGGCAGCGCGAGCTGGTGGAGGAGATGGTCGGCGGCGCGGACCTGATCCGGCGGGCCGAGGCGGGGAAGGTGACCCCCGAGGAGTGGTTCCGCCAGTTCGGGGTGGACATCAACGACCCGCTGCGCCGGCTGCGCGGCTGACGACGAAGGGGGAGGACAGTGGCGAACACGGTCGACGTCGGCGCGATCAGAGGTGCCGGGAAGAAGCTCGCCGCCGAGGACGGCCCGAAGGCGTTCCTGCGCAACGCGAAGGAGAAGCTGGACGAGGTCAAGCTCTCCGGCATGTCCATGACCGTCCTGGGCATCGGCACCGTGGGCAGGCACAACGCGGTGATCGACGAGCACGTCGACAACCTGAGCAAGGGCATCGAGCACCTGCAGAGGGCGGCCGACAACCTCGAGCAGACCGCAAGCAACTGGGAGAAGTCGGACCAGCCCTGGGTGGTCAAGTGACCTCGCGGGCGCAGGACGCAGGGAGGCGCTGATGCCGGAGATCCTGATCGCCAATTCCTCGGGCTCGGTGGTGGGGACGCACAGTGTCGCGGCACAGACCGCGCCGGTGCGTACGCTGGCCGGGGCGGCCCGCGCCAACTGGATGTGGCTGGCCGGTGCCGGCATCCTCATCGCCGCCATCGTCCACCTCGAGTCCTTCGACAACGACGAGATCTCCAAGGCCGTCAAGAACTGGGGCGACGCGGCCACGTATCTCGGCGGGGACCAGTTCGGCAAGGCGATGGAGAGCGTGCCGCCGTCCGCCGAGGAGTGGAACTTCGAGGACCGCGAGGCGTTCGACACGTTCGTGCGGCAGCTCAACATGGAGGTCGCGGCCCTCGCCGAGGCGCTCAACGCCAACAAGGACGCGTTGCAGGGCCTCCAGGACCACTACAACTCCGTGATCGACGCTCTGGTCGCCGTGTTGACGACGATCCTGATCGCGGTGATCGCGGCGGTGGCGCTCCAGGCCTTCCCGCCCACCATCCCGCTGGCGAACGCGATCGGGGTGGCCGGCCTGACCGCCAGCATGGCGATCATCGCGCTCGTCTTCCAGGACATCGGGGCGGCGCTCTCCACCATCGGAAGCTCGTTCCGGGGGGCCGAGGTGCACCAGTTCACCGCCGAGTCCAGGCCGGGCTTCGCCTCGGGACCCGACCCCGACATCAAGGACATCAAGATCGACTGGGTGCAGGATTCGGGGTTCTACACGGCCTGAGCGGCCGAACGAAAGGTGGGCGGCGCCGTGGCGTGGCAGACGGTCTTGTTCGGATACGCACTGGTCGCCCTGCCGGTCTTCCTCGTGCTCGGGCTGGTCGCGCAGGTGACCGGCTCGCGCCCGGCCCGGCGGGCGGCGGAGATCGTCGTGCTCAGCAGCGCGGCCGCGTTCGCGGTGGCTCTCGGCTCCGTCGCGGACGACGCGATGCAGTGGACCACGGTAGTGATGCTGGTCGTCATCTTCGTGGGGGGCCTGGTGATGCACGTCCGCTCGTACTCCCGTTCCTCCTAGCGGATCCGGCCGTCGAGCGGCTGGCTGCTGGGCCGGCCGGGGCAGGGCTGCGCAGACTGGACGACGTCCGCTACGGTCTTGGCTGAGTGTCCGTCGGTGGGGTGATTGCCTTGCGGCGGGGGAGGACGCGGCGACTGCGCCGCCACAAGAAGACGGAAGGGTGTGAAGCATGGCGTTCGAGGTCGAAGCAGCGACTCTGCATACCGCCGCGGGTGACGTGCGCTCCACGCGCAGCGATGTCGACGGCGAGCTGAAGAAGCTGTGGAACGTGGTCGACGACCTGGCCATCGCCTGGAAGGGGCAGGCGTCCACCGGCTTCCAGTCGCTCATGCAGCGCTGGAACGAGGACACGGGCAAGCTGCTGACGGCGATGGACAACATCGCCGACCTGCTCGACAAGTCGGGTACGACGCACCAGGTGAACGACGAAGAGCAGCAGCAGATGCTGGACAAGTTCCACTCTGCACTCAACCCGTGATCCGCCGACACGAGCAGGGGAGGAACTCATGAGCATCAAGGTCGACTACGCGGTCCTCGAGAACAGCAACCAGCAGATGATGGCCATCTCGCGGACCATCGACGAGAAGCTGGACACGCTGCGTTCGATGCTGTCCAAGCTGCAGTGGGACGGTGAGGACCGTGCCGCCTACGAGCAGCACCAGGCGCAGTGGGACGCCGCCGTCCGGGACATCAACAAGATCCTGAACGACATCGGTGGCGCGGTGGGCATCGCCCGCGAGAACTACGTCAGCACCGAGATGAGCAACGCCAAGGCGTGGAACTGACACAATCGCCGACGCGGCTCCGGTCCGGTTCGACCGGACCGGAGCCGCGTCGCGTTGTGCGCCGATAGGTCCTGGGAGAATCATGCGTGCGAGGAAGCCTTCGCGGCCCGCGCTCAGGCTGGCCGTCGCCGCGCTGGCGTTGGCCGTGGGCGCCGGTTCCGGTCCACTGGCCGCGCCTGCTCCGGCACACGCCGACACGGTGCGCGGCCTGCAGTGGTACCTCGACACGATGAAGATCCCGCAGGCCCACAAGCTCACCAAGGGCAAGGGCGTCACCGTCGCGGTCATCGACAGCGGCGTCGACGCGAGCCTGCCCGACCTGCGCGGCCAGGTCCTGCCGGGCAAGGGCGTGGGCGCCGCGACCGCGGCCGACGGCCGGCGCGACGACGACAGGAAGTTGGCCCACGGCACGGCGATGGCGGGCATCATCGCGTCGCGAGGTGGCGGCGTGATGCGGTGCCTCGGCATCGCGCCCGAGGCGCGGATCCTGCCCGTCGCGCTCGGCAGGCCCTTCGACACGGGAGACGTCGCGGAAGCCGTCCGGTGGGCGGCCGACGCCGGCGCGGACGTGATCAACCTGTCCATCGGATCCGACGCGCAGCCCAGCCCGGAGGAGGTCGCGGCCGTCCGGTACGCCCTGGACAAGGACGTCGTCGTGGTCGCCTCCGCCGGCAACCGGCAGCAGGGTGACCGGGGCGTCGGCAGCCCGGCGAGCATTCCCGGCATCATCGCCGTGACCGGCCTCGCGAAGGACGGCGGGCACTTCGCCGACAGCGTCGGCGGGCCGGAGGCGGTGCTCGCCGCGCCCATGGAGAAGATCATCTCGCCGCGGCCGACGTACGTTTCGCCCAACGGCTACGGCCTCGGCAGCGGCACCAGCGACGCGGCCGCCATCATGTCCGGGGTGGCGGCGCTGGTCCGCGCGAAGTATCCGGACCTGGACGCGGCCAACGTGGTGAACCGGTTGATCCGCACCGCCCGCGACAAGGGCCCGGCCGGCCGCGACGACCAGTACGGCTTCGGCGCGGTCGACCCGCTCGCCGCGCTGACCCGGTCCGTGCCGGCGGTGGACGGGCACCCACTGCTCGCCGGTGCCACCGAGGGCGCCGGCCCGTCCGCGGGTGCGGCGACGCCGTCGAAGGGCGACGGTCCGGCGGTGTCGATCAGCATGAAGAAGGACACCGGCGCGCTGGTGCAGGGGGCGCTCTGCCTGCTCGTGCCCCTCGCGCTGCTGATCCTCGTGATCGTGCTGGTGCGCCGGTCCCGACGGAAGGCGGCCGTCGTCCGACCCGGCCCGCCCGGCTATCCACCGCCCGGCTATCCACCGCCCGGCTATCCACCGCCCGGCCACCCACCGCCCGGTTATCCACCGCCCGGCGGAGCACCGGGCACGCCCGCACCGCACCAGGCGGGGCCCCCGCCCGGGTACGGCCCGACGCCGACCGGCGGGCCCCACCCGTACGGTGCGCCGCCGGGACCCCAGGCCGGGGCCTGGCCGCCGCCCGGCGCCACGCCCACGGCACCCCCACCTCCGCCGGCTCCCGGCGGGCACCAGCAGTAAGCCAGATTGTCAGTCGGCGACGGGGAGGAACCGATGACGGACGACCGGACGAGCCCACGGGTGGACAGGACGGAGCAGCCGGACGAGATCCGGGTGGACACCCCCTACATGCCCATCACCCCGCTGGCACCCACCGTGCACATCAGCGGCATCACGATGGACAACGTCAACCGGGCGCAGACCCCCTCCGGCCTGGTGCCGGGGGCGGGCGAGAGCGGCGACAACACGGAGTGGGACGCGTCCAGCCTGGACAGCGCCATCGAGTGGCTGGAGTCGCACGCCTCGTTTCTCAACAAGCAGTCGTACACGATGGTCGAGATCCAGGACAAGATGGGCGGCGCGGCGGCGTCGAGCGGCATGAACGGCGTGGGCGGCGGGGCGACGAGCCCGCTCGGCGCCTTCGACCGGGCGGGCGACCTGGCCCGCAAGCACGGCAGCCTCTTCACCGCCACGCAGCAGAGCGTCCGGAAGCTCGCCGAGGACCTCTACCAGGCCGCCAACGCGCTGCGCGAGGTCAAGGAGAACTACGAGACGGCGGAGAAGGCGAACGCCATGTCCGCCGCCGAGATGGAGCGCGCCTTCAGCCAAGCCGCCACCAACGGATCCAACGGCTGATCGGGAGGGTGACAGGATGCCGAGCTGGGAAGAGATGTGCCAGCAGATCGTCGTCGCGGGCAGGCCGGGCGACGTCACCAGCGCCGCGCTGGGCTGGGAGCAGCTGCTGAAGAACCTGAACTCCGTCAAGGAGAGCCTGGAGACGAACGTCGCCGATCTCGGTGAGGTGTGGAAGGGCCCGGCGTACGAGTCCTTCAAGACGCACATCAAGCAGATCGCCACGGACACCGGACGGGTCGTCGACGACGCCGAGAAGCAGAACGGCATCGTCCAGTCGCTCAAGACCGCCGCCGACAAGCTCAGTGCCGCGCAGGCCGACTTCCCCATCCCCGCGAGCTGCGTCAACGACGTGCTGGAGGCACGCAACGGCCGGATCGTGATCGACACGGGCCTCTTCGAGATGAAGGTCAAGCCCGACTTCCTGGGCCTGCTCGACCCGCTCACCTCGCTCGCCGACTGGATCAACGACAAGTCCGAGGAAGCGACCAAGGTCTACAACCAGGTCAGCGGCGACTACGTGACCGTCGACTCGGGCACGCCCGGCCAGACCACCCCGATCCTCGACAGGGCTCCGACCGTGGAGACGCCGGACCTCGGCGCCGGTCCCGGCGCCGGCAGCCCCGGCGGGGCACCCAGCATGGGCGGGATGCCCTCGACCGGCGGCATGCCGGGCGGCGGCATGCCGTCGCTCAGCGGCGCCGGCGTGCCCGAGACCGGGACCGTCGGTGTCGGCTCCACCGCGCACCCCGGCCTGAACGGCGGCGGCTACACGCCGGGTACCGGTTACACGCCGGGCACCGGCTACACGCCGAACACCGGCAGCCTCGGCGAGAACTACGGCAGCGGCCTGGCCGGTGCCGGTGCCCCGAGCGTGCCCACCGTCGGCGGTGGCGGTGGTGGCCTGCCCGGCACCTCCGGGCTCGGCGCCGGCGGCGGTCCGGGCTCCGGTGGCGGTGGCCTGGGCGGTGGCGCGATCCCGGGCGGCGGCTCGCTCGGCCGGCCGGTGAGTCCCAACATGGGACCGATGATGGGCGGGGGCGCGGCCGGCGCCAACCGCGGTGGCGGCCGAGGCGCCGGTGGCAAGCTCGGTGCCGGCGGCAAGCTCGGCGCGAACGGCATGGCGCCGATGATGGGCGGTGCGGCCGGTGGGGCCGGCCGTGGCGGCGGGCGCGCGGGCGCTGCCGGTGCGGGCGCCAAGGGCGTCGGTGCGGGCGCACGAGGCGTCGGTGGCGTGGCCGGCATGGGTGGCGCCGGTTACGGCGAGGAGGAGACCGCCCGCAACAACTGGCTGGAGGAGGACGAGGACGTCTGGGGTGCCGACGGCGGCGGTACGCCGGGCATCCTGCGCTGACGCGGTCGCGCCGGGCGCCGTCCACCGTGTGGTGGGCGGCGCCCGGCGCTGTTTCCTGGCGTACGGCCCCCCGTGGGGCTGCTGTCGCGGGGTGCGGCAGGGGCGTCAGCCGGCCGGCGGCGCGTCCACTGCGGACGGGCGGCGGCCCGGGCGCCAGCCGCGGCGCCGTCCCCGGATCAGGATCGGCTTGACCGACAGCAGCAGTCCGGCGACGAGCGCGCCGACGGCGGCGACCCAGAGGGCGACGGTGCCCTGCCAGGCGTGCGGATCGGCGGTGGAGGGGGGCGGGGGCATCGCGCCGGCCGGTGGGTCGGTACGGGTGCCGAGCAAGCTCGCCACCGCCCGGTACGGATTCACCACCCCGTGGCCGACCTCGGCGTTCTTGCCCTCGGGCGGGCTGTCGGCCGTCCGGATGAGCCGGTCGGCGACCTGCTCCGGGCCGAGTTCCGGGTGGGCGGCCCGCACCAGCGCGGCCACCCCGGAGACGTACGCGGCGGCGAAGCTGGTGCCGCCCTGCGGCTCGGCGAGATATCCCTGGCCTCCGGGGGCCGGGCCGAGGATGTTCAGCCCGGGCGCGGCGAGGTCGACGTAGTCCCCGCTCACCGAGCTGCCGACGTGTCCGCCCTCCTCGTCCACCCCGGCGACCGCGATCACCCCCGGGTAGGCGGCCGGGTAGGCGGGCCTGTCCTGCTGGTTCTCCTGGCGGTTGCCGGCGGCGGCCACCACGACCACCCCCTCGTCGAGGGCGTAGCGGACGGCGTCGGCGAGATCCTGCCGGTCCAGGGTCACCAGCGACAGGTTGATCACGTCGGCGCCGTTCTGCACCGACCACCGGATCGCCGCGGCGATCTGGCCGGGCAGGCCCTCGTCGGCGGTGGTCCTGGTGTCGGGCAGGACGCGTACCGGAAGGATCCTGGCCTGCGGCGCGATGCCGCTGAACGACGTGCCGGCGCCCTCCTTGCCGGCGATGATGCCGGCGACGATGGTGCCGTGGCCCGCCAGGTCGCAGCGGCCCTCCTGCTGCGGCAGGCCGTTGAAGTCCCGACCCGCCCTGACCTGGCCCTTCAGCACCGGATGGCTGGCGGAGACGCCGGAGTCGATGACCGCCACCGTGACGCCGGCACCCCGGGAGATCCGCCAGGCCGACGACGGTTCGAGCCGCTTCAGCGGCCACGGCGTCCCGGCGGGGGCGGCGACGCCGGGGGGGCCGCAGCGGGGGACCGCCGCCGAGGCGGGCGCCGGGGCGAC
The DNA here is from genome assembly GCF_036902715.1 of Micromonospora sp. CPCC 205546. Lineage (NCBI taxonomy): Bacteria > Bacillati > Actinomycetota > Actinomycetes > Micromonosporales > Micromonosporaceae > Micromonospora > Micromonospora sp. CPCC 205546. The sequence continues at coordinate 108,631 of NZ_JBAKHL010000005.1, read as the reverse complement.
GACGGCGGTGCCGAGCAGGACCGCGGCTGCCGCGCCGAGGGCCGCGCGGGCACCACGCCCGGGTCGGCGGGCCGGCTGGGGCCCGCCCGGTCGGAAACTGTCGCGCACGCCGGTGAGATTACCGCCGCGGGCCGGAGCCGCGCGGGGCCGCCTCCGCGGGGCGCTCGGTGGCTTCGGCCGGCTCCGGCTCGTCGGTGAAGAGCGCGAGCAGGTCGCCGACCTGCCGGTCCGCCTCGGCGGGGTGCCGGAACCGCCCGGCGTGGTTGAGGGTGTACTCGTTGCGTCGGCCGACCCGGGTGCGGTGCAGGTAGCCGCCGGCCTCAAGATCGGCGACGATCGCCTGGGCGGCCCGCTCGGTGACGCCCACCTCGTCGGCGAGGTCACGGAGCCGGGCGGTGGGGTTGCGGGCGATGGCGAGCAGCACGTGTCCGTGGTTGGTGAGGAACGTCCAGTTGCGGGTGCTCCCCGTCTCCCCAGTCGTCGCCATGCCCGTCATCGTATGGCCCCGGTCTCGTGTTTTGCGCCGCGCCCTCGTGGCCCGGGGCGCGCCGGGGCCGGACTTCCGCCGTACCGGGGCTGCCGAACACATGAAATGCATATCACGCATATCTTGACGTACCTTGCGGTGCGTGTGACGGTGGTGGCAGCCCGCGTCCAGCGTCGGCCCGGGTGACCAGGCCGTTCATGTGCGGGAGCGTGGTGTCAGATGAGTCGTCCCGGATCGCCAGGCACTCAACCGGGCCCGGAGCGGGCGCTTCGGGCGTCGATCACGGGCGTCGCCCCGGCCGACGTCGGGGCCGTGTCCGTCGTTCCCGCGAGTCCCGGGCAGGCGCTCGCCGAGCTGCAAGCCGGCAACCGGCGGTTCGTGACCGGCGCCCCGCGCCACCCCAACCAGGACGCCGGGCACCGCGCCGCGGTCGCCGACGGGCAGCACCCCTTCGCGGTCATCGTCGGCTGCTCCGACTCCCGGCTCGCCGCCGAGATCATCTTCGACCGGGGCCTCGGTGACCTCTTCGTCGTCCGCACCGCCGGGCACACCATCGGCCCCGAGGTGCTGGGCAGCGTCGAGTACGCCGTCACGGTCCTGGGCACGCCGCTGGTGGTGGTGCTCGGGCACGACTCCTGCGGGGCCGTGCAGGCCGCACGCGCGGCGGACGCCACCGGCACCGCGCCGGTCGGGCACCTGTGCGCCGTGGTGGACGCCGTGGTGCCCAGCCTGCGCCGGGCCTCCGCCGAGGGCGTCGAGGACATCGACGGGATCGTCGACATCCACATCGCGTACACCGTCGAGGCGATGCTGGACCGCTCCGCCGTGCTCGCCGCGGCGGTGGCGGCCGGTCGGTGCGGGGTGGTCGGCATGTCGTACCGGCTGACCGCCGGCGAGGTGCGGACGGTGGCCGCGGAGCCCGCCCGTGCGGTCGACGAGCCGGAGCCGGCGGCCAGCGCCGCGCTCGCCTGATCCCGTACGACGACAGAGGGCCGCTCCCGCGTTCGGCGGGGCGGCCCTCTGTGTGCGTGTGGTCCCGGCTAGAGCAGTGACACGTGGACGTGGTCGGTGTGGTTCGACGGGCCGCTGTAGGAACTCCAGCCGGTCGCCGGGAACCAGATCTGCCGGTTCCAGATGACGTAGTAGATGCCGAGCCGGTCGGCGTTGCGGACCAGGAAGGCGGTCAGGTTGTTGCCGTACATGTAGGTGTCGTCGTTGTGCCAGGGGGAGAAGCCGCTGCGTTGCAGCGACCAGTCGCAGGCCCGGCCCTTCGGGTGCTCGTACGGCCCGCCGGGGCGGTAGCAGCCGACGAACCGGTTGAACCCGGCCCGCTTGACCTCCTTGTACATGTGCAGGGTGCGCGCGGTGATCCGGCCGGAGGTGGTGGGATCGGCCTCCGTGGCCGACAGCGGCTTCCAGTCGCCGTCAGCCGTGCGACCCGGTGCCATCCGGGCCACCGGCGAGGTGGCGACCACCTTGCCGCTGGTCAGCCCCCTGCCGCCCACCAGCGCGAGCGCCTTCTCCGCCTCGCGCTTGCCGCGGGCCATCTCGTTCGTCAGCTTCTGCTGCTCGCGGACCTCGGCGTCGAGCGCCAGCTTGGCCTGCTCGGCGCGGTCCTTGACCGCGTTCACCTCGGCGAGCTTCTTGGAGTTGACCAGGTTGAGCTCGTCGAGGGCGGCGGCGCGGCGGACGAACGAGTCGGGGCTGGCGGTGTCCAGCAGCATCGACACCGCGCCGATCCGCCCGGTCCGGTAGGACTGGGCGGCGATCTGGCTGACCTGCGGGGCCAGGGCGTTCAGCTCGGCCTGCGCCCGGTCGACCTCCAGGGCCAGTTCGAGCTGGCGCTTCTTGGACTTCGCCAGCTTCGCCTTGGCCTGCACGTAGGAGCGGTTCCGGGCCTCGATCAGGTCGTCGAGCAGCTTGGGCTCGTCGTCACCGTGCCCGGAGGGCTGGGGTGGGGTGGGCGCGGCCGCCGCCGGGAGGGGCCCGGCGAAGACCGCCAGGGCGGCGAACACGGCCACCACGGGCGTCAACCAGCGGCGTAGGGGTGCCGTCACAGTTTTCCCTTCCGTCGACCGCCGACCGGGTTAGCTGACGGGTTCGGGGCGGAAGTGGCCCCTACCGCTGTCGCGGATTCACCCCACGTACCTGGGTTCCCGGCTCGCCTGGTGGCGATTGGGCGGCGGCACCGCAGGCGCCGCTGCGCGCCTTCGGCGGTGACCGGCAGCGAGGTTACCCGAGAGCACTCCCGGGGATCTACGTCCCTAAGCCGACTAAATGCGTTATTTCGTAATGGCGGACGGTGATCAGTGACGCGTTTATCAGGCCGGACGTCCTGTCCGGTCACGTTGAGGAGTGTCACCATGCGGTGTCCGTGTCTCCGTTCCGGCCGGACCACCCGGGAGCGGCGGACGGCGTGTCGGCGGCGCGGGGCCCGCTGAGCGCCTCCAGCGCCTCGGTGCGGTCGGCCGCGGGTCGGGGCGCCGGCGCGGTCGGTGGCGCCCCGCGGTCGGTGGCGTCCCCGCCGCGTCGGCCGGCCGTGGTCACGAGGGCCGCCAGCCCGGTGGTCAGCGGCACGGCGGCGATCAGGCCCAGGGTGGCGACCGCGCTGCGGACGATCTCCTGGGCCAGGAACTCGGTGGTGAGCAGTTGGGTCACCGCCCGCGAGTCGGCGGTCAGCAGGAGCAGCACCGGCAGTGAGGCGCCGGCGTACGCCAGCACGATGGTGTTCACCGTCGAGGCGATGTGGGCCCGACCGACCCGGGTCGCCGCCCGGTAGAGCTGGACGCGGGACAGCCCCGGGTTGGCGTGCGCCAGCTCGGTGACGGTGGCCGCCTGGGTCACCGTGACGTCGTCGAGCACGCCGAGGGAGCCGATGATGATCCCGGCCAGCAGCAGCCCGTGCAGGTCGACGTCGGCCTGGTACATCGACAGCGTGGTGGCGTCCTCGCTGCCGAACCCGGTCAGGTGGGTCGCGGCGGTGGCGATCGTGCCGAGGACGCCGGTCAGCACCAGGCTGCCCAGCGTGCCGAGCACGGCGACCGAGGTCTGCGCGGTCACGCCGTGGGTCAGGTAGAGCACCACGAACATGATCAGGGCGGCGCCGACGACCGCGACCAGCAGCGGCGGGCTCCCGGCGCTGATGCCGGGCAGCACGAAGGTCAGCAGGATGGCGAAGCTCGCCGCCAGGCCGGCCAGCGCGGCCAGCCCGCGCCACCGTCCGAAGGCGACGATGGCGGCCGCGAAGAGCGCGACCAGCCAGATCAGCGGCTTGCCGCGCTGGTGCTCCGAGATGTTGTAGCTGCTGGTTGTGGGATCGGCGGGGTCGGTGAGTTCGACCAGGATGATCTCGTCGTCCACGGCGACGGTCGGCGCGCCGGGGCCCGCGGGCACCGGCGTCTGGACCTGCCGGCCGGCGTCGGGACCGTCCTGCACCCGCACGGTCACCGTGCCGCAGGGGCCCTCCGCCCCCGGGCTCCCCTCCGGGGTCTCCGGGGCCGGTGGGCACGGCTGCGTCACCACCCGCGTGACGGTGCCGTGGTAGCGGGGTGCGTCGGCGCCGTCCACGGGATCGGGCCTGTCCCACGGCCACAGCACCAGGGCCGCGATCAGCGTGGCGACGAAGAGGGGCACCACCGTCGCGACGAGGACCCGCCGCACCCCCGGTGGGGCGGACGGAGCGGGACGGGTGTGATCGGCGCCCATCGAGTGTCTCCCAACGAATCCGGGGCGTGGTACGCACCGGGCGTGCCGGTCGGTTCAAGGTCCCCGTGTGGCGGGACGGGATCTGCTCGGCGTGGTGCCGAGGTCACGTACCGCGGTCGCAGGCACCTGCCCGGCTGTGGGCGCCCGCAGCCGCCCGGCGGGGGAGGCGGCGCGGGCGTGGAATCCGGAGCGTCACCGGCCGAATGGTAGCCACCCCGGCATCCGGGCGCAGGTCGTGCGGGGCGGTGTCGTGGTGTGGCGTCGCCGTGGGGCCCGCGTTCGTCGCGGGGCCGGGTGCCGGGGCGGGTCAGCCGCGCTTCATCAGGCGGCCGACGGCGGCCATCATCTCGGTGGCCACCTCGTCGGCGCGGCCCTCGGCCGCGCCCTCGCGCATGCAGTGTCGCGCGTGCCCGTCGAGCAGGCCGAGCGCGACCTTGTCGAGGGCGGCCTGGATGGCGGAGATCTGGGTGAGCACGTCGATGCAGTAGCGGTCGTCGTCGACCATCTTCTCGATGCCACGGACCTGCCCCTCGACGCGGCGCAGCCGCGCGAGCAGCTGGTCCTTGGTGGCGGTGTAACCCCTGGTCGGGGTGGGCGTCGGTGTGGTCATGGGGTCGAGGATACCGTACCCCTCGGGGGTATGCTACGGTCGTTCCCGGCCGGGATACCCCCACCGGGTACCGGTAAGAGGAAATGGCAGCGGCTTGCCTCCGCTTTACCCCTGGGGGGTATAGGCTGGAGGCGTTCGAGAGGAGAGTGCGATGACCACCACGACGTACCAGGTGCAGGGCATGACCTGCGGGCACTGCGCCACCGCGGTCAGCAACGAGGTCGGCGCGATCCCGGGCGTCAGCGACGTCCAGGTCGACGTCGCCGCCGGTCGGGTCACCGTCACCAGCGAGGGCCCGTTGGACACCGACACCGTGCGCTCCGCCGTCGACGAGGCCGGCTACGACCTCGTCGGCGCCTGAGAGCGGGCACGGGGAAGACGAGGTACACCATGAACACGGCGACGAAGCTGAGCGCTTTCGCCCTCGGCCTCGCGGTGGTGTTCGGCACGACGTACGGGGTCGGTCGGGTGGCCGACCCCGTGGCGCCGCCCGCCGAGGCCCCGCACGACGCCGCCGGGGGGCACGGGAGCGACGGCGGAGCCGGACACGGGGGCGACAACGGCGCGGCGGCGCACCTGCCCGGCGGCCTGCTGGTCTCCGACCGGGGGTACACGCTGCGTCCCCTCGACGCCCCGGCCGGGCAGTTCGCCTTCCAGGTCACCGGCCCGGACGGCCGGGCGGTGACCGCGTACGACGTGGCGCACGACAAGCGCATGCACCTGATCGTGGCCCGCCGGGACCTCTCGGGCTTCCGGCACGTGCACCCGGAGATGGCCCCGGACGGCACCTGGCGGGTCGACTCGCCGCTCGCCGGTCCCGGCGTCTGGCGGGCGTTCGCCGACTTCACCCCGACCGGCGGCGAGGCGCTCACCCTCGGCGTCGACGTGACCGTCCCCGGCGCGCTGACCGGGCGGCCCCTGCCCGCGCCGGCGACCAGCACCACGGTCGACGGCTACACCGTCACCCTCGCCGGCGCCCCGCAGCCCGGCCGCACCGCCGAGCTGACCCTGACCGTGAGCCGCGCCGGCGCGCCGGTCACCGACCTGGAGCCCTACCTGGGCGCGTACGGCCACCTGGTGGCGCTGCGCCAGGGCGACCTGGCCTACCTGCACGTGCACCCGCACGGCGAGCCGGGCGACGGACGGACGCGGCCCGGCCCCGAGGTGAGCTTCTCGGCGGAGATGCCGTCGGCCGGCGCCTACCGGCTCTACCTGGACTTCAAGCACGGCGGCGTCGTGCGTACCGCCGAGTTCACCGTCGTCGCCGGCAGCCCGGCCGCGCCGGGTGTCCCGGCCGCGACAGCCGCCCCGACGGCGGGCACCCCCGCCGCCCCGAGTTCCCCCACCGCCGACGCCGGCCACGGTGTCCCCGGTCACGGGCACGACTGACGGGAAGCGTGATGACCACCAAGCCCTTGCTGATGGCGCCGAACCGGATCGAACTGGCGATCGGCGGGATGACCTGCGCCTCCTGCGCCGCCCGGATCGAGAAGAAGCTGAACCGGATGGACGGGGTGAGCGCCACCGTCAACTACGCCACGGAGAAGGCCACCGTCCAGTACCCCGACGAGGTCACCCCGGACGACCTGATCGCCACGGTGGAGAAGACCGGCTACACCGCGGTCCTGCCGCCGCCGCCCACGCCCGCCGGCGGTGAACCGGCCGCCGAGCCGGTGGACGAGCTGCGCGGCCTGCGTACCCGCCTCTGGGTCTCGGCCGTGCTCACCGTGCCGGTGATCGCGCTGGCGATGGTGCCGGCCTGGCAGTTCGACTTCTGGCAGTGGCTGTCACTGACGTTGGCCGCCCCGGTCGTGGTCTACGGCGGCCTGCCCTTCCATCGGGCGGCCTGGATCAACCTGCGGCACGGCGCGGCGACCATGGACACCCTGGTCTCGCTCGGCACCCTGGCCGCGTTCGGCTGGTCCGTCTGGGCGCTCTTCCTCGGCACCGCCGGTACGCCCGGGATGACCCACCCCTTCAGCCTCGCCATCAACCGCACCGACGGCGCCGGCAACATCTACCTGGAGGCGGCGGCCGGGGTCACGGTGTTCATCCTCGCCGGCCGCTACTTCGAGGCGCGGGCGAAGCGGACCGCCGGGGCGGCCCTGCGCGCGCTGCTCGAACTGGGCGCCCGGGACGTCGCGGTGCTGCGCGACGGCACGGAGACCCGGATCCCGGTGGACCAGCTCGCCGTGGGGGACCGGTTCGTGGTCCGGCCCGGCGAGAAGATCGCCACGGACGGCGTGGTCGACGAGGGCACCTCGGCGGTCGACGCCAGCATGCTCACCGGCGAGTCCGTCCCGGTCGAGGTCGCTGCGGGCGACCCCGTGGTCGGCGCGACCGTCAACGCGGGCGGCCGGCTGGTGGTCACCGCCACCCGGATCGGCGGCGACACGCAACTGGCCCAGATGGCCCGGCTGGTCGAGCAGGCGCAGACCGGCAAGGCGGCGGTCCAGCGGCTGGCCGACCGGATCTCCGGCGTCTTCGTGCCGATCGTGATCGCCCTCGCGGTGGGCACCCTCGGCTGGTGGCTCGGCAGCGGATCGGGCGCCACCGCCGCGTTCACCGCCGCCGTGGCGGTGCTGATCATCGCCTGCCCGTGTGCCCTCGGGCTCGCCACGCCCACCGCCCTGCTGGTCGGCACCGGCCGGGGCGCGCAGCTCGGCGTTCTGATCAAGGGGCCGGAGGTGCTGGAGTCCACGAAGCAGGTGGACACCGTCGTGCTGGACAAGACCGGCACCGTCACCACCGGCCGGATGACCCTGGTGGACGTGCTCCCGGCGGCCGGCGAGGACCGCGCCGAGCTGCTGCGGCTCGCGGGGGCGCTGGAGTCCGCGTCCGAGCACCCGATCGCCCGGGCGGTCGCCGCCGGGGCGGCCGAGGCGGGCACGCTGCCGCCGGTGGACGGCTTCGCCAACTCCGAGGGGCTCGGGGTGAGCGGGACGGTCGAGGGCCGGGAGGTGCTGATCGGTCGTCCCCGGCTGCTGCGCGAGCACGGCCTCGACGTACCGGAGGAGGTCGCCCGCGCGGCTGCCACGGCGGAGGCCGAGGGACGCACGGCGGTGCTGGCCGGTTGGGACGGCCGGGCCCGGGGGGTCCTTGCGGTGGCCGACGTGGTCCGCCCGACGAGCCGGGCGGCGATCGCGCGGCTGCGCGCGCTCGGCCTGACACCGGTGCTGCTGACCGGCGACAACACCACCGTCGCCCGCGCCGTGGCCACCGAGCTGGGCATCGACGAGGTGATCGCCGAGGTGCTGCCCGCCGACAAGGTCGACGTCGTGCGGCGACTCCAGGACGAGGGACGGACGGTGGCGATGGTCGGTGACGGGGTCAACGACGCCGCCGCGCTGGCCCAGGCCGACCTCGGCCTGGCCATGGGCAGCGGCACGGACGTGGCGATCGAGGCGTCCGACCTGACCCTGGTGCGAGGCGACCTGATGGCCGCCGTGGACGCGATCCGGCTCGCCCGGCGCACCCTCGGCATCATCAAGGGCAATCTCTTCTGGGCCTTCGCCTACAACGTGGCGGCCCTGCCGTTGGCCGCCGCCGGCCTGCTGAACCCGATGATCGCCGGCGCCGCGATGGCGTTCTCCTCGGTCTTCGTGGTCGCCAACAGCCTGCGGCTGCGCGGCTTCCGCCCGGTGGCCTGACCGCTGCGCCCGTGCCGTCGGCCCACCCACCGGGCCGGCGGCACGGGCGCCCGTCGGGGCACCGACCCGGGGCCCGGGCTGACGGTGCGTGACCGGAATGGTTGGACGGCGGCGGGACGGGGTACATCAGGGGGCGTACCGGCACAGCCAATCGGGAGGTTGACATGGGTTTCGATGACAAGATCAACAACACGACCGAGGATGCGGCCGGCAAGCTGAAGGAAGGCGCCGGCCGGGCCACCGACAACGAGCGGCTCGAGGCCGAGGGGCGCAACGAGCAGGCCGGCGCGAAGCTGAAGCAGGCCGGCGAGAAGATCAAGGACGCCTTCAAGAGCTGACATCCGTACACGCCCTCCGCCGGATCGGTCCAAGCCGACCCGGCGGAGGGCGTTACCGGCGTCTCCGGGCGACGTGACCGGCGGACGGTGCCGATCCTTGCCAGGTCGACGTCCCACCACCGCGGCGTCGGCCGAATCCGTGCCGTCACCCGAGGACGGCCGAGACCCCGAACGGGAGGTCCCCGTGTCCCGATCCGTCGTCTACGCGCGGCGTGCCGCCGCGACCGTGGCACTCGGGGTGCTGGCGATGGGATGTCAGGAGACCGCACGGGAGGAGGCCGCCCGCACCGGCGCGTCCCCGGCGGGTACGACGGCTCCGGCGAGCCCCACCCCGAGCCCCTCCCCGGTGGCCACGACCGCCGCCAACACCGCCGAGGTCTGCCGCGAGGTCGACCGGGTCATCGTCGCCGGCAGCCGGCGGATCGCCGCCGACTCGGCGGCCTCCCTCACCCGTGACCTCACCGGGGAGCAGGTCGCCGACCAACTCCGGCGCAACCTGGCCGGACTGGCCGACGACGTACGCGCCCAGGCCCGCCGGGCCGCCGACCCGCAGATCCGCACCCTGATCGAACAGACCGCGGACCGGATCGACGCAGGCTCCCGGGAGTCCCGGCCGGCCGCCTGGATGGACGCCACCTTCACCGGCATCCCGCCGAAGCTGACCCGGGAGTGCCGCGCCTGAGCCCGCCCGGGCAACCCGGCCCGCCGGCGCGACCGGAGTCGGACCCCGGCGGTGCGGAACCTCAGCGGCGACCGCGTACCTGGCGCTTCGGGGCACCTCCGGCCCCGAGCGAGGCCCGGTCGGCGGCGGAGGTGCCCGACGACCAGCCCTCGGCGTCGCGGACGGTCAGCCGGCCCCGGGTGACGCCGGGGAAGAGCGCGCCGAGGTGCTCGCGTACCGCCTCCGCGCGGGTGGCGAGCACCGGCAGCAGCCGCTCGGACCCGGCCTTCGCCGTCGCCTCCCGGTCGGCCGCGTCGGTGGCGGCCCGCAGCCGCTCGCCGATCCGCAGCGCGAAGGCGTTCAGGAAGGACTCGTCGTAGTCCCGGGTCCGCCGTCCGGCGCCCCTGGCCCGCCGTTCGCCCCGGCCGCGCAGCATCGCGGCGGTGGCCTGCACCAGCAGCGAGGTGTAGAGCAGCTCGACGGCCTCCAGGTCGGCCGGCCAGCCCAGCACCGTCGTGAACCCGAGATCCTCGGACCAGACCGCCTCGCAGCGGTTCGCCGCCGCCACCTCCTGCACCAGCAGCGCCTTCGCGCCCGCGTACGGGGGCTCGGCGCCGAGTCGCACCCCGCCGGGCCGGTCGGCGCGCTCGGCGCCGCCGGCCAGCAGCGCCTGGTCGATGCTGTGCCGGGCGATCAGCTCCTGGGCCTTGCCGGTGAGCGCCTCCGCCTCGGCCGGGTAGGTGGTCGACTCCGCCTTGGCCAGCAGCGCGCGCACCCGGTCGAGCATCCGGGACCCCCCACCCGATCCGCCACGTGCGCCATCCGGCGACGGCGCGCCGGGCGGCGGGCGCAGCACGGCGATCGGCGGGAGCCCCTCGGCCAGGGCCAGCGCGTCGACCGCCGCCCGCAGAGCCGTGAAGCGGTCGCATCCGACGCGGGCCGACCAGGCGGCCAGGTGGCCCTCGTCGGCGTCCCACCACACCGCCGCCCCGAGGTCGCGGAGCTGGTCGTCCCACCAGGGCGGCACCGGATCGGCCAGGTCCCGGCGGTGCGCGGCGAGCGCGTCCGTGACCAGCCCCGCCGCCCGGGGGCCGAGCCGGCGGGTCGCGAGCCGGCCGAGGTCCGCAGGCTGCCAGCCGTGCCGTGCCAGCCGCCCGACGGCCCGGGCCAGTCGACGCAGGAGGGCGGCGTCCACGGCCGCCGCGCCGTCCGTCGCGCCCGTTCCGATCATCAGCCGGTCGAGCTGCCGCTCCGCGAGGCGTACGTCGGTGCCGCGTACCGCCGCGAGCGTGTCGCTGATGAGTTCCTCGGCGTCCGGCACGGCCGTGTCCTCTCAGGGTCTGCTTCTCCCGCGCCGGAGACGATCGTCGCCCGCCCGCCGAAGGTACCCCCGGGCCCGCCCGCCGTCCGCCGGTCGTGACCGGTGCCACCGGAACCTCTCGGCACGACCGTCCCGTGACGCGAACTCCCGCATGCTTCGACCGGTCCCGGGGTAGTTCGGGGGGACACGAGCGATGCGGGGTGGTGAGATGGCGCGATCGCGGTTTCCGGGCTCCGACGCCCCAGACCTCCGCCGGTCGGTCCTCGCCGCCGCGGTCATCGGCGTGGCCGTGATGGCGGCCGTCGACGAGATCGTCTTCCACCAGATCCTCGGCTGGCACCACTTCTACGACCGGTCCACGCCCTCCGTCGGGCTGCTCTCCGACGGACTGCTGCACTCGGCCGAGCTGCTCGCCCTGGTCGGCGGCTTCTTCTGGTACGCCGACCTGCGCCGTCGGGGCGCCCTGGTGCCCCGGGCCGCCTGGGGCGGGTTCCTGCTCGGTGCGGGGGCTTTCCAGCTCTTCGACGGCATCGTCGACCACAAGGTGCTGCGGCTGCACCAGATCCGCTACGGGGTGCACCTGCTGCCGTACGACGTGGTGTGGAACGTGGCGGCGGTGGCGCTGCTGCTGCTCGGCGCGTGGGTGATCTGGCGGGTGCGGTCCCGCCAGGGCCGCGACGCGCCGTGACGGTGCTCGCGCACTCCGGTGCCGCGGCCGGGCCGGACCCGCTGCCGCTCGCGGCGGTCGCGGTCCTCGCCGTCGCCTACCTGGCCGCCGTGTCCTCGGACCGGCGCGGCTGGCCTCGTCGCCGTACGCTCGCCTGGCTGACGGGCTGCGCGGTGCTCGCGGTCGCCCTCGGCCCGCTGGCGGCCGGGCCCGGCGACCCGCGGGTGCACATGGCGCAGCACCTGCTGCTCGGCATGTTCGCGCCGCTCGCGCTGGCCCTCGGCGCGCCGGTGACCCTGCTGCTGCGGGTCGTGCCGCCGCCGTCCGCCCGCCGGGTGAGCCGGTTCCTGCGGGCCAGGCCCGTGCACCTGCTCGCCCATCCGGTGACGGCGGCCCTGCTCACCACCGGCGGGCTGGCGCTGGTGCTGCTCACGCCGCTCTACGCGGCGGCCGAGCGGAATCCGGTGCTGCACCACGCCCTGCACGTGCACTACGTCGCCGCCGGTTACCTCCTCGCCTGGTCGGTGGCCGGCCCGGACCCGGCGCCGCGCCGGCCGCGCCCGGCGGTGCGGGTCGGCGCGCTGCTGGCCGCGGGGGCCGGGCACGCCGTGCTGGCCAAGTTCCTCTACGCGCACGCCACCACCCTGCCGCCCGGACTGCCCGAACGGGACGTCGAGGCGCTGCGCGCGGCGGCCCGGTTGATGTACTACGGGGGAGACGTCGCCGAGCTGCTGCTCGCCACCGCCCTCTTCGCCGCGTGGTACCGCCGCCGGCGGCCGCGCCGGTCGGCGCCCGCCACCGAACGCGGGACCGACCGCCGGCGGGGTGGACCACCCACGCGACGCCCCCGCCGCGAGGCCGACCGGGTCGGTCCGGTCAGCCGGTGTACGGGTTGCCGGCCGTCATCCGCAGGGTGAAGCCGTCGCCGTCACGCTGCCAGGTGACGTGGTTGCAGGACTGGTAGGTGATCCAGAGGCCGAGCCCGCCGGGGGCGCCGTCGGACGCGGGGAGCAGCCCGCAGAAGGGGTCGCCCGGCCCGTCGCCGCCGTCGCTGACCGTCGTGACGATGCGGTCGTCACCGGCCCAGACGCGTAGCCGCACCGGCGGCCTGCCGTGGCGCACCGCGTTGGTGACGATCTCGCTGACCGCGACGACCAGGTCCTCCACGTCGTCGACCGGCACCTGACCGTGGTCGGCCTTGTGCACGGCGGCGCGCGCCTCGGCCGCCGTCGGGTCGGTCAGTTCGACGGCCGGCGGCCGGGCCTGGAGCGGGTCGGGCACGACCGGGAGCGGTTGCCGCAGGTAGTCCGCCGGCGGCGTCCAGGTGGGACTGGGCACGTGCCGACCGTCGGGGGTGGCGAACCGGGGGTGCGTCCGGGCCACGTCCGCCAGCACCTGCGGCGGCGTGATCCGGGTGTCGTACGCGCACATGCTCCACAGCGGGAAGTCGTCGTACGCGTGGTTTATCGCCGACTCGTAGCGGGCCCACCAGTCCCAGGTCGCGCCGAACGAGGTCGGGGACACCTCACCGATGATCCGGATCTGCCCGGCGCCGGCGGCCACCTGCTCGGCGAGGAGCTGGCGGTAGAAGCGGATCGTGGCGGCGGGCCGGGAGTAGAGGTCGCCGCCGGGCAGGAACTCGACCCCGGCACCGGCCGGCAGCGCCGCGCGCACCAGCCCGCCCGTGCGCTCACCCAGGGCGACGAAGGTGGGCTCGCCCGCGTCGACGCCGCCCAGCAGGAACGGCACCGCCACCGCGAGCAACTCGTCGTCGCAGTCGTAGCGGACGGCCTCGTGGTAGTAGCCATGGTGCGTGGCGGCCGCGCCGGTCCTCATTGCGTGACCTCGACCCGGATCCCGGGCAGGTGCAGCAGGTCGGCCAGGCGGGCCACGGCCGGGCGGGGGGTGCGCAGCACGGCGGTCGCGCCGCGTCGCTGCGCGTACTCGGCCAGGTGGGCCAGGGTGCGGTGGTCCAGGAAACGCAGGTTGTCGGCCGACAGCACCAGCTCACCGTCGACGGGCCGCAGGTCGGCGCGGTCCAGGGCGGTGCGGAACAGTTCGTGGTTCGACATGTCCAGCTCGCCGGCGAGTGCGGCGTGCCCGTCGGTGGGCGCCACGGCGTAGAGGTGGAACAACAGGTCCTCGACGTTGGTCTGCGGATGCATGCAGGCCAGCTCGGCGATCGCGCGGTCGCCCAGCTTCGGCCGGTGGTAGGCGCACATGGCCTTGAACGGCCGGGTGCGCATGTAGCGGTCGATAAGGTGCTCGTAGCGGGTGAAGACGTCCAGTTGGGTCGGGGTGCGGACCAGTTCGGTGGCCTCCGCGACCACGCGCAGCCCGGTGTGCCCGGCGGCCAGCGCCTCGTCCGTGGCCGACGAGTAGGCGGCGACCTGCGCCGCCGGGTCGACGGCGTGGTCGAGCGAATAGGTGGAGAGCAGGGGGACCACCGCGGCGGCGCCCCGGCGCTCCGCGGTGGCGAAGTCCGGCCGGGTGCGCAGCCGCTCGGCCACCACGTCGGACGGGCGCGGGGTGACGTACCAGAAGCGTTCGCCGGCGGCGAGGCTCGCGGCAAGGTGGCGATCCGCCTGGTCGGCGAGGGACTCCGGATCGTCGTACGACCAGCAGATGTGACCGCCCGGCGCGTCCCGCCGTTGACTGCTGATCATGTCGAATACCTCACGACAACCAGTGTAGGCCGCCGTGGAACCCGCACCAGGCTCGCGACCTGCCGGGACGCGTCGGGCGGCGGAAGGCCCTCGCCAGTCCGTCACCCGACCCGGCCGGCGGGTCGTCCGGTCAGGCGCTCCGTGCGCCGCTGAGGCGGGTGGAGCGCGGGAAGGACGCCCAGATGTTCTTGGTGGCGCCCGTGGCGTACCAGCCGACGTCGAGGGAGAGGGCGCGGGCCAGCTCCAGGCCGCGCCCGCCGTCGCCGACCGGCCGGGCCTCGGCGAGCTGCGGCAGCGAACCCAGGTCGTGGTCGGCGACGTCGAGGATCAGGTAGTCGTCGGTGGCGAGCAGCCGGACGATGGTCGGCGGGATGCCGTGGCGCAGGGCGTTCGTGGCCAGTTCCGTCGCGATCAGTGCCACGAGCTCGGGCACCTCCTCCAGGGCCTCGCCCTCACCGAGCACGTCGCCGGTCAGCTCCTCGTGCAGGGAGGCCCGCAGGGCACGCAGGTCCGCCGCCTTCGACAGGGCCCACCGGCGCAGCTCAACGGCCTGCGGCGGGGGTGGGGAACTGCTCAGCTTGCCCATGGCCCCCTCCTACCCGGTCTCCGGCCGGCTCACGCGCGGGCGCACCGGTCAACGCACCGGATCGTGGGTGCCGCGGGGCACCCCGGGGCGGCAGCGGCGTACCCGTTCGGCGGCCATCCGCCCGCCCACCGCCAGCCCGTGCCGCTCCACCGCCGTCAACCCGTACGCGCCGCAGGTCGGGGTGAACCGGCAGCGTCCCGGCCAGTGCGGCGACAGCCACCGGCGGTAGCCCCGGATCGCCGCCACCCCCGCCCGGTCCAGCACCGGCGCGCGGGTCGCCGCCGCCGTCACCGAGCCGAACGTCAGCAGGGTGGAGAACAGCCCGAGGTCGCAGCAGTCGCAGCAGCCGTCGGGATTCTTCGACTTCGACATGAGCCGTTGCTGCCGGCGGTTCTCGCGAGCTGTCTCACGCAGACGTCTGAACATGCACCGCATCATCGACCAGCGCGCCGAGGGGCGTGCCGTCGCCCCGGAACCGGTCGCGTTCGGGACACCGACGCGCTGGTCGAGCCGGCCGCGCGGGACCCGCCGCGCGGGACCCGCATGTCGGGCGGTGGTCGCGGGTAGTGCACAAGGAGCTACCGAGAGGAGACTGTCGTGCCCAGCACCACGATGCCGATGCTCGAGACGTACCCCAAGCCGATCAACCTCGACCGGGCCAGGCTGGCCGCCGTGATCGACGCGTTGAACACCTGCGCCCAGGCCTGCACCGCCTGCGCCGACGCCTGTCTGAGCGAGGACATGGTCGCCGAGCTGACGAAGTGCGTACGGACGAACCTGGACTGCGCGGACATCTGCACGACGACCGCCCGGGTGCTGTCCCGACACACCGGCTACGACGCGAACATCAGCCGGAGCCTGCTGGAGGCGTGCGCCACCGCCTGCAGGTCCTGCGGCGACGAGTGTGCCGGCCACGCGGGCATGCACGAGCACTGCCGGGTCTGCGCCGAGGCCTGCCGCGCGTGCGAGCGGGCCTGCCGGGACCTGCTCGCCACCATGAGCTGACCGGGCCACCGGCGGTCGGCGTGCCCAGCCGCGCGACGCGCCGGCCTCCCACGCGGGAGGCCGGCGCGTCCTGTGCCCGTCCCGACGATCGGGCTCCATATACCCACGGGGGGTATAT
The DNA here is from genome assembly GCF_036902715.1 of Micromonospora sp. CPCC 205546. Taxonomy (NCBI): domain Bacteria; kingdom Bacillati; phylum Actinomycetota; class Actinomycetes; order Micromonosporales; family Micromonosporaceae; genus Micromonospora; species Micromonospora sp. CPCC 205546. The sequence continues at coordinate 92,817 of NZ_JBAKHL010000005.1, read as the reverse complement.
GGTGGTCGGGAGGAGGCGACATGTCCCACGACCCGCACCACGAGCACGGCGCCCGCAGGCCGCCCGAGTCGACGCCGGGTGGGTCGCCGGGCTCCGGCGGACCCGTCGACGGTGCGGGCGGGCACGACGGCCGGCCCACGCACGCCGGGCACGGCGGCCACGACAAGCACGCCGGGCACGACCCGGAGCAGTTCCGCCGCAAGTTCTGGCTGAGCCTGGCGCTGACCGTGCCGATCGTGCTGATCAGCGACATGGTGATGGACTGGTTCGGCTACCGGCTGGAGTTCCCGGGCGTGGGATGGGTCGGCCCGGTCCTGGGCACGGTCGTCTTCCTCTACGGCGGCTGGCCCTTCCTGGCCGGTGCGGTGCGGGAGGTGCGCGACCGGGCCCCCGGGATGATGCTGCTGATCGCGATGGCCATCACGGTGGCCTACGTCGCCTCGGCGGCGACCGCGCTCGGCGTCTTCGACCTGGACTTCTGGTGGGAGCTCGCGGCCCTGGTCACGATCATGCTGCTCGGGCACTGGCAGGAGATGAAGGCCATCGGGCAGGCGCAGGGCGCGCTGTCCGCCCTGGCGGCGCTGCTGCCCGACGACGCCGAACGGGTGACGGCGGGCGGCGACGTCGAGCGGGTGTCGGTGGCGGACCTGCGGGTCGACGATCTGGTGCTCGTCCGCCCCGGCGCCCGGGTGCCGGCCGACGGCCGGATCACCGAGGGCGGCGCCGAGCTGGACGAGTCCATGGTCACGGGCGAGTCGCGGCCGGTCTCCCGCGGCCCCGGGGACCGGGTGGTGGCCGGCACGGTGGCCACCGACGCGGCGATCCGGGTACGCGTCGAGGCGGTCGGCGAGGACACCGCGCTGGCCGGCATCCAGCGGCTGGTGGCCCAGGCGCAGCAGTCCAGCGGTCGCGCGCAGGTGCTGGCCGACCGCTTCGCCGCCTGGCTGTTCTACGTCGCGACCGTGGTGGCCCTGGCGACCCTGGTGACCTGGACCGTGCTCGGCGACCTCGGTGCGGCCGTGGTGCGTACGGTCACCGTGCTGGTGATCGCCTGCCCGCACGCGCTCGGCCTGGCCATCCCGCTGGTGATCGCGCTGTCGACGGCCGTGGCGGCCAGGGGCGGGATCCTGGTCAAGGACCGGCTGGCGCTGGAACGGATGCGCACGGTCGACGCGGTGCTGTTCGACAAGACCGGCACCCTGACGCGCGGCGAGCACGTGGTGTCGGCGGTGGCGGCCGCGGGCGGCGGCAGCGAGGACGAGGTGCTGGCCCTGGCGGCGGCCGTGGAGGCCGACAGCGAGCATCCGTTGGCCCGGGCCATCGTGGCGGCGGGGACCGGGCGCGGCGTGTCCCGGCGGGCGACCGGGTTCCGCTCGCTGACCGGGCGCGGCGTCCGCGCCGAGGTCGACGGCACGGCGTACGCCGTCGGCGGGCCCGCCCTGCTCCGCGAGCTGCGCGCGGAGGCGCCGCCCGACCTGGCCGACCGGCAGGCCGACTGGTCGCACCGGGGCGCGGCGGTGCTGCACCTGCTGCGCCTCGACGGCGACACGGCCACCGTCCTCGGTGCCCTCGCGCTCGAGGACCAGGTCCGCCCCGAGGCGCGGGAGGCGATCGCCGAGCTGCGGGAGCAGGGCGTCGGCAAGATCGTGATGATCACCGGAGACGCGCGCCCGGTCGCCGAGGCGGTCGCCGCCGACCTCGGGTTCCGGCCCGGCGTCGACGAGGTCTTCGCCGAGGTGCTGCCCGCCGACAAGGACGACGCCGTGGCCGACCTGCAACGGCGCGGGCTGCGGGTGGCGATGGTCGGCGACGGGGTGAACGACGCCCCAGCCCTGGCCAGGGCCGACGTGGGCATCGCCATCGGCGCCGGCACCGACGTGGCGATCGAGTCCGCCGGGGTGGTGCTCGCCTCGTCCGACCCGCGCGGCGTCACCGGCGTGATCCGGCTGTCGCGGGCCTCCTACCGGAAGATGATCCAGAACCTGGGCTGGGCGGCCGGCTACAACGTCGTCGCCCTTCCGCTGGCCGCGGGGGTGCTGGCCTGGGCCGGGGTGACGCTAAGTCCGGCGGTCGGCGCGATCCTGATGTCCGCCTCGACGATCGTGGTGGCGCTCAACGCCCAACTGCTGCGCCGCGTGCGCCTGCGTCCCGTCGAGGGGTGACGAGCGGACAGCAGCGGGAACCGTCATTTATCCGTCACCGGCCATTCGATCGGCTGCCGATGATCTCCGGCAACGTCGCTCGTTATGAGACGGCCGTGGGGAACCGCCGACGTAACGCCTGATCTGCCGGCCCGTCCGCCACCATTTCGCTCCGACCGACCGAGGCTGATCTGGCGTGAAGGTCCAGGTGGCGTACGTCGATCGTGCTCTTGACTGTTCCTGCTGCTCTCATGTCTTCTGGACTGCGCTTCGCATGGGTCGTGCGGGAACAATTCGGAGGCGCGTTGAACGGGCCGGGCAATGGGCAGGCACAATTTCGGGCCTGGCCGAGGGCGACGCTCCTCGGCCGGATGAATCCGACGACGAGCCGAGCACTGTTGGGAATCGGGACCGGCGTATTGTTCCCGCCCGACCGTGTGATCATCCGGCAGGGCGACCGTGACAGTCACGTTTATCTTCTGCTCTCCGGCATCGTCAAGGTCACCACAATGGAGGCGGACCAGGAATCGATGCTCGCGGTGCGGGTCTCCGGTGACATGGTCGGAGAGATGGCGGCGCTGGAGCGGCGACCCCGCTCCGCCAGCGTGGTCACGTCCGTGGAAACCCGCGCCCGGATCATCAGCCGTGCCGAATTGACGGCGTTCATCGGCTCGTACCCGGACGCGGCGCTGGAGCTCATGCGCATGATGAGCGAGCGGCTGCGCTGGTCCAACAGTCGACGGGTGGACATCACCACCCGCCCCGCCGGGGTGCGGCTCAGCCGGATCATCCTGGAGATCGGGCGGATCTACGGCCACCGGGCAGCGGACGGCTGGGACCTGGGCGTGGCCCTGACCCAGGCCGAGTTGGCGTCTCTTGCCGGTGTCGCGCTGCGCACCGCCGAGAAGGTGCTGCACGGCCTGAACAAGGACGGTCTCGTCGCCCGCGGATACCGACGAATGGTGATCACTGATCTGGCGGGCCTGCGGCGGGCGGCGGAGATGTGTGACGAGATCCCGCACTGAGACGGATTGATCTTGGGGGATCGGCGTCAGAGTGGGGCCACCGAACCGATGCGGCAGGAGAGCGGATCATGGTGGCCCGATCTACGAGTACCGACCGTCGTTTGTGCGTAGCCGTCGACATGCAGGGTTACGGCCGCCGGGCCGGCCGTCAACACACCGACATCCAGCAGAATCTGGTTTCACTGATCGCCGACGCGGCGTCGCGTGCGGGTCTCGACCACGACACCTGGGATACGCAGCGCAGCGGAGACGGCGAGCTTTCGGTGCTTCCGACCGGTCAGCGCGAAGATCTGCTGGTCGACGACTTCGTCCGCGAGCTGGACACCGGGCTGCGCCGGGTCAACGAAGGGCGTAAGGCTGACTGGTGCATCCGCCTGCGCCTGGCGATCCACCACGGGCCGGTGTGGCGTGCCGCGAACGGATTCGCCGGAAGTGCGCCGGTCACCGTGGGGCGCCTGCTGGACAGCGACCAGTTGCGGCAGGCCCTCCATGCGTCCGATGAGACGTTCCTCGCGGTGATGCTGTCCCGCCAGGTCTACGAGGACACCGTGGTCGCCGCGCACACCAGCCTCGAGCCGACCGATTTCGTGCCCGTGCGGGTCCGCGCCAAGGAATCCGAGCACGTGGGCTGGGTGCGGGTGCCGGGCCTCGCGCCGTCGGCGCTGAAGCGCGCGTTCGGTGAGAAGGCCGCCGCGGCCGAGGGTCGTGAGGATGCCGCTGCGGCAGATGGCCGCGACCGGCCGCGGCAGGCCGCGACAGCCGACAGCGAGGGCCGGGTACAGCAGGCCGGCCGCGACCTCACCGGCGCGCGCTACGGCGGGGGCGAGGGCCCGACGTACGTCAACCACAACACGTTCGACAAGGGCGTGACGGTCGATCGGAGCGTCATCGGTTTCAACTTCGGGGGCGAACGAAATGGCTGACGACGAGCCGGGCGCCCCAGTTCCGCCGGCGGAGGAGAAGCCGACCGACGAGAACCCCCCAGGTGCCCCGGCGTCGCCGGCGGCGGAGTCCGAGGAGGACCTCCGCGACGAGGTGCACGAGCACGCGAGGTACATCAACTACCAGTACTTCTACGGCGTCTCGGCGTCGAACTCGAACTTCGGCATGTCGTTCGACGGGTCCTCGGGCCGTCCTGCCGCGGCCACCGGGCCCATGCGGCCCGAGGAGGTGCGGCACGCCCTTCGCTGCTACCTCCGGCCGCCGGAGGCGTTCCGCAAGGCGCGGGACGTGCTGAACCGGTGCGGCATGGTGGTCCTCTGCGGTCCTGACGGCATCGGCAAGTACACCGGGGCGATCGCGCTGCTGCACGAGGTGGCGTCGGACCAGATCCCACCCACGAACATCTCGCCGGCGTTGTCCCTGACCGAACTGGCGCGGCTCAAGTTCGGCAACGACGGCGGTTACATCGTGCGGGACCAACTGCGCGACGGAGAGGCCAGCGCCGTCCAGCAGTTCGAGGTGCAACGACTCACCGCCGCGCTGCGGGGACAGGCGCATCTGGTGATCACCACCAACCTCGGGGTGCGGCCCCGGGGCCCGCTGGCCGATCTGATGGTCGACTGGGCGGCGCCCGATCCTGTCGAGTTGTTCGACAAGTGGCTCGCCGAGATGCCAGGCGAGGTCCGCGACACCCCCGCGTTCGCGCAGTTGCGTGAGCACGTCCGCACGCTGATCTGTCCCCGGGACGTCCTCAAGGTCGTGGAACTGCTGGCGGACGGCCCGGAGCAGGCGCTCGCCGGGTTGAGGAGTTCCGAGCAGGAACGCGTAACAGCCTGGTTCGATCGTGAACCGAGCGTTGACGAGGTGCTCGGGGTCGCCGCGCTCACCTTCGCCGCGGGCACGCCGGAGCCGACGTACGAATTCCTGCTCGACCGCCTCAAGGCGCTCTACCGCCAGAGGATCGGTCCCGTCCCGGCGGCCCGCGTGGAGACCGGAGCCGCAGCCGTGGGCACCGTGATGCCGCAGTCCCGACGCCGCGACCGGAACGACAGCCTGATCGCCGTCGACAACAGGAAGCAGCTGAATCTGGACGGTGAGGCCGCCGGGCGCAGCGTGTCCTTCGCGCAGCCCGGCATGCAGGAGTTGGTGCTGCGGCAACTGCACGACCGTTACGGCTACGAGTTGTGGGCTCCGCTTCGCGACTGGTTGGACGAGGTCGCCGCCCGCCCGCCGTCTTCGCTGCACATACGTCTCGGCATCGGTATGGCGCTCTACAGCACGCTGTCCTTCCAGGAGGTCGAACACGCGATCCTCGATCGGTGGGCGGACGGCACCGCCCCGGAACGCCTCGCGGCGGCCTCGACGCTGTCCTGGATCGGCTTGGACGGCCGCAACGCCTCCGCGGCGCTCGGCATCACCAAGCGGTGGGCACAGAACTCCGGCCAGCGACGGGCGACGACAGCCGCGAGCGCACTCGGCGGACCCCTGGGCGCACGGTACTCGTCCGACGCGCTGCGCTGGCTGTGGGCCCTCGCGATGCGGAGCGTCAGTATCCGCATGGTCGCCTGCGCGGCGCTGGGCATGCTGTTCGCCACCGCCGCGGAGGACCCGGACACCACCCGTCGGGTGCTGAAGTTCCTGCAGATCCAACTGCGGCGCTCGCTCGAGCCCGGCTCCCGCCAGCGAGACCGTCGGGCCACCTTCGAGACGGTGCTCAACGTCCTGTCCGCCCGGCAGGAGCCGACGGACGCGCTGGTGGCGGCCACCGTGATCCGGCAGGACCAGCGGAACGCCGCTCGGCTCGGCTCGCTGTGGGGCGAACTGTTTCGCAGCGCCCCGCACCGGAGCCGGACCCGGGCGACGCTGTTCGCCGCGCTACAGGCGCTGAACGGCGACCAGGACTCCCTGCCCGCCGTTCGTCGACTGGGGGAGGCGATGCGCGAGGTTCTCTCTCCACCGCAGTGGGCGGACCTGGACGGGGGCCTGCGGCAGGAGGCGGGCCGTGCCGAAAACGGGCTGCCCCTCACCACCGTGCTGACGGCGCTGCTCGGGCGCCGGTCATCGACAACCACCACCTGGCCGTAGGGAGAGCCCGATGACTGACAGTACCTATCCGGTGATCTGCGAACGCCCACTCGACCGACCCCGTTCGTCCTTCCTGAAGTTCGCCCGGCGGGACCTGTCCGAGCTGCCGCGGCAGGAGCCGGGGACGGTCCTCGTGTTCGATCTGGGCAGTCGGTATGCGGTCTTCGAGGACCGCCGGCACCTCACCGGCCGTGAGGAGGCGGTGGTGGAGGCCGTCGCCGTCAGCCTCGTCCACGTACGCCCCAGGCGGGTCACGGTCGACGTACGGATCCCGTCGAAGAGCCCGGCGGACGTGTTCCGCGTCCGGGTGGCCTTCCAGTGCCGCGTCACCGACCCCGAGACCGTCGTCCGGGACGGCCTGCTCGACGTGACCGGGCCGTTGCTCGACCACATCAAGCGGGACCGGGAGCTCGACAGCCTTGGCGTCAGCTATCCCGTCGACGCCATCAACGAGGTCCGCGACGAGGTCAACGCCGAGCTGAGCGCGTACTGCACCATCCACCCGCCTCGGATCCGGGGAATGGAGGTGGAGTTCGGGATGGTCGAGGTGGCGACGCCGTCCGCGCTCGTCGACCACGCCTCGAAGATCCGCGACACGAAGTGGCAGCAGAACCTGAAGGACCTCGAGGGCGGGTTCGTCACGAAGCAGGCCGAGGAACTGGCCGACCTGATCCGTACCGGCCCCGAGGTGCTGGAGGCCCTGGCCATCGCCCGCGGCGAGACCAGGGTGTCCCACGCCGCCGACCGGGCCTACGCCCGATCGGCGGAAGACCAGGGCAAGATCACGGAACTGCTGGCCATCCTGCAGAAGGACGGCCACCTGGAGCGTCTGAACGTCGATCCGAGCCTGCTCGTGCAGGCGTTCACCGACAGCCTCCGACTGCGTCGGTCGGAGCCCGCCTCCGGGATCGAGTCCGGCGGCGGGCCTGGGCAGCGGCCCCGCAGCATCACCGCCGAGGGCGGCGACGATCTGCTCCTGGACGAGGACGAACTGAATGATGAACAGTCGTAGTCCCCAGGAGGGACCGTCGCCGGAGGCGGCCGCCGTGCAGGAGCCCACGACCGGCAGCGACGCCGCCGTGCACGTGGAGAAGGCCCCGACGGACCGGGGCCCCGGCCGCTACCTGCGGGTGCTGACCGGCGTCGACGAGGACATGCTGGCGTGGGTGCCGACCGAACGCGCCCGATACACCGCGCTGGGCGGGGTCGTGCTCGGGACGGCGGTGCTCGCCGGGTTCTCGATGTGGAACGCACTCGGCGCGGTGTTCGGCCGCAACTACTGGTGGCTCGCCCTGCCGGTGCTCGCGTGGACGCTGTTCGTGCTCAACCTCGACCGCTGGCTGGTGGCCACGTCGACCGGGTCGCAGTGGCGGCGGCGGGCGTCGGTGCTGGTACCCAGGTTGGTCGTCGCGGTGTTCCTGGGTGTCGTGGTGGCCGAACCCCTGGTGCTCAAGATCTTCCACACGGCGGTGGAGGAGCACATCCAGGACGGCCGCAAACAGGAACTCGACGACCTCCGCGGAAGCATCGTCGCCTGCAATCCGCTGCCCACGGATTCCCGGGAGAGGACGATCACGACGCCGTCGGACTGCCGGCCTTTCGTCGTCGCGTCGGGAGCATCTCCGACCGGTGCCGCCAGCCAACTGTCCGCTGCCCGGAAGGACGCGTCGGCGCTGCGCAAGCAGATCGACGAGGACACTGCGGAACTGCGCCGCCTGCGGGACCTGACCCGGCGGGAATGTGCGGGTGCCAGCGGCAGCGGACTCAGCGGTGAGGTCGGCGAGGGCCCCCGTTGCCGACGCCTGGAACGCCAGGCCCAGTCGTTCGAGGCGGAACACCCGATCGGGGCGGACAACGAACGTCTCGTGGCCCTGCAGAGGACGATCTCGGAACTGGAGTCGCAGGTCCGTGCCGGCACCGAGACCGCCGAGCAGCAACGGGCCGCCGAGATCGACAGGCAGGTGGCCGAACTGGCGAGCCACCAGGGCGCGATCGGGTTCCTGGAGCGACTGGAGGCACTCGGTGATCTCACGGAGGACGTGCCGTCCCTGCTCGCGGCCACCTGGCTGATCCGCATCTTCTTCATCCTCATCGACTGCCTTCCGGTGCTGGTGAAGTTCATGACCGGAGCCACGGCGTACGACCGGTTGGTGGACCAGCGCATCGCGAGCACCGAGCGTCTTCACGAGAAGGCGACGCGCAGTGCCGAGTCGACCGTGGCCGAGGATCTCGATGTCCAGCGCCACCGTGCCCGGGCCGACGGTGACATGCGGCGCCAGCGCATCGACTTCGAGGTGCGCAGGCACACCGCGCAGATCGAGGCCGAGGGGAGCAGTGCGGTGCAGGAGCTGGCTCGACGTCTGCGACGGTCGGCGGCGTCCCCGCCAGGGGCCTCCGAGGACGCATCGACGCCCCGACCGCGAAACGCCCGGGTCAACGGCGCCCGGGCGTCGTCCAGGACATCAGCCGAAGGCGACATCTGACCACGAGGAGGGCATCGATGGATCCGAGCCAATGGGCGGAACTTGCACAGGCCGGGGCGGCCGCGCTGGTGGCCGCGATGGCGACCGAGGCGTGGACCGCCGTACGCGGCACGGCTGCCCGGCTGGTCGGCGGCAGCGACGAGCGTGACGCGGTCGCGTTGGAGTGGCTTGAGAAGCGGCGGCAGGACCTGGCGACGCTGCCCGGCCGCGATCGGGACGCGGCCACCGACGCACTGCGCGAACAGGTCGCCGGTGTGCTGTTGACCCGGTTGACCGACGATCCCGACCGCGCCTCGTTGGTGGAGCGGGTCGTGTCGGCGGCCAACGCTCCGACGCAGCCCGTGACCGTCACCCAGCACGCGTCCGCCACTCTCGGCGGTCGGGTCTACCAGGCAGGGCGGGACGCCACGTTCGTCGACCGGTAGGGGTGACCGGCCCGCGGTGGCGGGGTGCCCCGTCACCGCAGGCCGAGGCGGGTAAGCAACCGACAGTTCGAATTGTCTTGACAATAAATTTTGTCGGTGGGACGCTGTGGTCATGTTCGACATCGCAGTGATCGAGGACCCGGCGGCGGCCGAGGCGTCGCTGGACCCGATGCGGGCCCGGTTGCTGGCCGCGCTCGCCGAGCCGGCCTCGGCGACGATGCTCGCCGCCCGCGTCGGCCTGCCCCGGCAGAAGGTCAACTACCACCTTCGGGCGCTGGAGCAGCACGGCCTGGTCGAGCTGGTGGAGGAACGCCGCAAGGGCAACGTCACCGAGCGGGTCATGCGGGCGACCGCGGCGTCCTACGTGATCTCGCCCGCGGCCCTCGCCGCCGTACGGCCGGACCCGGCGCAGGCCCCCGACCGGCTGTCGGCGCGGTGGCTGCTGGCGCTGGCCGCCCGCCTCGTGCAGGACGTGGGCGCGCTCGTCACCGGAGCGGAGCGGGCGAAGCAGCGGGTGGCCACGTTCGCCGTCGACGGCACCGTCCGCTTCGCCTCGGCGCGCGACCGGGCGGCCTTCGCCGAGGAGCTGGCGGCCACCGTCGCCGCCCTGGTCGGCAGGTACCACGACGAGAGCACGCCCGGGGGGCGCGAGCACCGGGTGGTGGTCGCCCTGCACCCCAGCGCCGACCCCGACGACAGCACCACCGACGAGGAGCACTGACGACATGGGACACCACTTCGAACTGCGCAAGGACGTCGAGCTGGCCGCCACGCCCGAGCAGGTGTGGGAGGCCATCGCCACCGGCCCGGGCATCGACTCCTGGTTCATGGGCCGCAGCGAGGTCGAGCCGGGCGAGGGCGGCCGGACCCGCCTGACGATGGCCGGCCACGTCGAGGAGGCGACGATCACCGCGTGGGAGCCCGGCAAGCGGCTCGCCGACCGCACCGCGACGGCCCCGGACGGCACCTTCATCGCGATGGAATACCTCATCGAGGGCCGCGAGCGGGGCAGCACGACCCTGCGGCTCGTCCAGAGCGGCGTCCTCGGGGACGACTGGGAGACCGAGTACGAGGCGATGGCGGCCGGCTGGGACATGTACCTCGGGACGCTGGCGGCGTACCTCGCCCACTTCCCGGGCCGGACCGCGACCCCGGTCTCGGCGTTCCGCCAGGGGGTCGGCGGCGCGGACCGGGCGTGGGCGGCGGTGGCCGACGCCTTCGGCGTCGCCGGTCCGCTCGCCGAGGGCGACCGGGTCCGGTTCACGGTCGCCGGGCTGCCGCCGATCGAGGGCGTCGTCGACCTGGTGGGCCTGCCGACCTTCGTCGGCGTCCGCACCGCCGACGCGCTCTACCGGTTCCTCCACTCCGGTGCCGAGCGCGGCGACGCCCTGGTCCTCGGTCACCACGTCTTCGCCACCGGGCACGACCCGGCCGGGGCCGAGCGCGCCTGGCAGGGCTGGCTGACCGCCCTGCCCCTCGGCTGACCCGCCGACCGGCCCGGCGGGCCGGAGCGGGGCCCGGCCCGGAAGCCCGGCGGACGGTGCCGGTCCGGACGCCCGGCAGGCTGCGCCCGGCGGGAGCCGGGCCGGGAACCGCCGGGCGTCCGGGTGTGGTCAGGGCGTGAGGACGAGGCGCCCGCGCAGGCCGCCCGCGGCGAGGCGGTCGTGAGCGACGCCGACCTTCTCCAGCGGCAGGGTGTCCGCGACGCGCGGGCTGAGCCGTCCCGCGCCCACCAGCGCGGCCAGCTCGGTCAACCGCGCGCCGTCGGCGAACACCTCCTGCACGACGACGCGCGTGGCCCGCAGGGGCGGCGGCGCGAACGGCGCGACCAGGGCCACGAAGGTGCCTTCGGGCCGCAGCGCCTCGTGCGCCGCGACGCCGACCACCGCGGCGTCGACCACCGCGTCGACGCCACCGGGAACCTCGCGGCGTACGGCTTCGGCGAGCCGTGGCGTGCGCGGCACGAACCAGGTCGCGCCCAGGCCGCGGACGAGCGGTTCGTCGTCGGTGCCGGCGACGGCCACGGTGCGCACGCCCCGCATGGCGGCCAGTTCGAGCAGCAGCCCGCCGACGCCGCCCGCGGCTCCGGTGACGAGCAGTGTCTGCCCGGCGCGCAGGCCCGTGAGGGTGAGCGACCGGTCGGCCGTGAGCCCGATGAGCGGCAGGGCGGCGGCCCGTGCGGCGGGGACGCCGGCCGGCGCCGGGGCCACCGCGCGCTCGTCCAGGACGACGTACTCCGCCTGGGTGCCGCCGGCCGACAGCACGTCCCGCAGGCCGATCACCTGGTCCCCGGCGGTGAACCGGGTGACGCCGGCGCCCACCTGGTCGACCTGCCCGGCCACGTCCCAGCCGAGCCACAGCACCGGGGCGGGGGCGAGCAGGCCGGCCTCGTTGAGCGCCCCGTTGCGGGTGGACAGGTCGATCCGGTTGACCGCCGCCGCGGCCACGCGTACGCGCACCTGGCCGGGCCCGGCCTCCGGCACGGGTACGTCGACGACTTCCAGGACCTCGGGGCCGCCGAAGCGGCGTATGGCAACAGCTTTCATGCCGTTCACGCTAGGACTGCTACTCTCCGGCGGTAAGTAGGTACCCGAAGGTGCGTAACCCTCCCGGAGGTCCGTCATGGCGACCCTCAGTGCCGCGCAGTTGCGGGAGCACCAGCGTGACGAATACAACGCCTTCCTCGCGCAGTGCCCGGGTCACCAGCTGCTGGCGACGCTCAGCGACAAGTGGGTGACGCTGGTCCTCGCCGCCCTCGCGGACGGCCCCCTGCGCTACAGCGACCTGAGCCGCACCATCCCCGGTGCCAGCCAGAAGATGCTGACCCAGACGCTGCGCAAGCTGGAACGCGACGGCCTGCTCACCCGCACCGTCACGCCGTCGGTGCCGGTGCGGGTCGATTACGGGATCACCGCTCTGGGCCGTACCCTGCTTCCGATCCAGCAGGCCATCAAGAGTTGGGCCGAGACGCACATCGAGCAGGTCCATCGCGCCCGCGCCGCGTACGACCGGGGCGCCGCCGGCTGACCGCCGCTCCGGCGTGGACGGGGTGTGGCCTGGACGACATGCCCGACCGGCGCTTGTTGCATGTATTTGGCAATTGCGGAATGCTGGCGTTAGTGGTCGGCTGCCCCGGCGCGCGATGATCCAGAACCATCGCCGGGGCGTCCGCCCGCTCGTGACCGTGCACCGCTGCGGGCACGGTCGGTCAGACCAGGACGCCGGCCCGGCGTGACACCGGGCGGTCGTGCGACGAACAGATCCCCGGGAGCATGTCATGGGTACGCGTGTGTCCAGGCGCGTGGCGGCGGTCGCCGTCGTCGGCGTCCTCGCCCTGACCGGCTGCTCGTCGCCGACGGCCACGTCCACCGGTGCGGGCGGCGGCACCCTCGTCGTGGCGACGGCGGGTGAGCCGGACGCGCTGAACCCGGTGCTGAACTACGGCGTCGACGGCGGCTCCCTGATCTTCGACGGGCTGGTCGCCCGCGACGCCCGCAACGAGCTGGTGCCGGCGCTGGCCCGGGAGCTGCCGACCGTGTCGGCGGACGGCCGGACGGTCACCGCGAAGCTGCGCGAGGGCGTGCTGTTCCACGACGGCACCCCGTTCACCGCGCAGGACGTGGTCTTCACCTACCAGGCGGTGCTGGACCCGAAGGTCGACTCCACGCTCCGCTCCGACCTGGACATGCTCGACTCGGTCACGGCGCCCGACCCGTCGACCGTGGTGTTCGGCCTGAAGTACGCCTACGCACCCTTCCCGCAGCGGCTGGCCCTCGGGATCGTGCCGGCCAAGGCGCTGGCCGGGCAGGACATCAACAAGGCCGAGTTCAACCGCAAGCCGGTGGGCACCGGCCCGTACCGCGTGACGTCCTGGACCCCGGGCGACCGGCTCGTGCTCGCGGCCAACGAGAGCTACTGGGGCGGCAGGCCCGCCAACAGCGGCGTGGTGGTGGCGTTCGTCGCCGACGACAACGTCCGCGCGCAGCGGATGCGGGCGGGGGAGTTCGACGCGGCGGAGCTGGCCCCGAAGCTGGCCACGGGCTTCGACGGGCAGGCCGGCTACCGGGTGCAGCGGGTGCCCACCGCCGACTACCGGGGCGTGATGCTGCCGATGGGCAACCCGGTCACCGCCGACCTCGCGGTGCGCCGGGCGCTGAACGCGGCGGTGGACCGCGCGGCCATGGTCACCGGGCTGCTCGGCGGGGCGGGCGAGCCGGCGTTCGGGCCGGTCCCGCCGACGTCGGAGTTCGCCGAGCCGTCGATCGTCGGCAAGCCCGCCGCCGACCCGGCCGCCGCGACCGCCGCCCTCGACGCCGCCGGCTGGAAGCCGGGCCCGGACGGCATCCGCGCCAAGGACGGCCGGCAGGCGGCGTTCTCCCTGATGTACCCGGCCACGGACAGCCTCCGCAAGGAACTCGCCCTCGCGGTGACCGCCGACGCGAAGAAGGTCGGCATCAAGATCACTCCCGAGGGCCTGACCTGGGACGCGATCACCCCCCGGATGAAGAGCGACGCGCTCGTCATGGGCTACGGCACGCCGTACGACCCGGACTTCGTCTCCTACAAGCTCTTCGGTTCCGCCTTCGCCGGCCAGGGCTTCTTCAACCCCGGCTCCTACCGCTCCGACGTCGTCGACAAGGCGTTGCAGGACGGCCGCGCCAACGCGGACCCGGCCACCCGCAAGGCCGCGTACGCCACGTTCCAGAAGCAGCTCGCCACCGACATGCCGTGGGTGTTCCTCACCTACCTCGAGCACACCTACGTGGTCAAGGACCAGATCGCCGGGACGACCCCACGCGTGGAGCCGCATGAGCACGACGTCGCCAACAGTCTCTGGTGGAACATCCACACCTGGACGAGGAAGTCGTGACGACGCCCACCCCGACCGCCGCGCCGGCCCCGGCGAAGGCCCCCGACGACCGGCGTCGTGCGCGCCGGCTGGCGGGCGCCGGCGCGGTGGTCCGCCGGCGGCTGCTGGTGGCCGTGCCCATCCTCGCCGCCACCAGCGTCGGCATGTTCGCCCTCGGCGCGGCCTCGCCGATCGACCCCGCCCAGCAGTACGCGGGCGCGGCGGCGTTCACCACCAGCGAGGAGAACCTGGCGCAGATCCGCGCCAACTGGGGCGTCGACGACCCGCTGCCGGTGCAGTACCTGCGCTGGGTGGGCAACCTGCTCCAGGGCGACCTGGGCTGGTCCACCAGCCGCCACGAGCCGGTCACCTCCGTGCTCGCCGCCCGGGCCGGCTGGACCCTGCTGCTCGTGGGCGCCGCCCTCGCCCTCGTCCTCGTGGCGAGCCTGCTGCTGGGCACGCTGGCCGCGTACCGGCGCGGCGGCTGGTTCGACCGGGCGCTGCGCGCCACCGCGTACGCCGTGCAGTCGATGCCGGTGTTCTGGATCGGGCTGGCCGCCATCGCCCTGTTCGCACTCACCCTCGGGTGGCTGCCGGCCGGCGGGCTCACCGACATCACCGCCACCGGCACCGACCCCGCCGACGTGGCCCGGCACCTGATCCTCCCGGTGGGCGTGCTGGCGCTCGCCCAGATGCCGTGGTTCGTGCTGTTCATCCGTGACACCGTCGCCGAGAGCCTCCGCGACGACCACGTCCTCGCCGCCAGGGCCCGGGGCCTGCCCGGCCGCACGGTCCTGTTCGGCCACGCCCTGCGTACCGCGCTGCTGCCGTTCCTCACCCTCGTCGGCACCCACCTGCCCGAGCTGATCGGCGGCGCCGTCCTGGTGGAGACCGTGTTCTCCCTGCCCGGCCTCGGCGCGGTGACCGTCCAGGCCGCGCTGGGCAGCGACTTCCCGCTGCTGGCCGCCACGACCCTGGCCACCACCGTCGTGGTGCTGGCCGCGAACCTGGGCACCGACCTCGCCTACGCCGCCGCCGATCCCCGGGTACGCCTCGATGACTGACCTCGCCCTGCCCGTCCGGGTCCGGCGGCCGAAGCCGCGTACGGGCCGGGCCGGTGCCGCCGTCGCCTGGGCCGTGCTCGTCGGCGCGGGCCTGGCCTGCCTGCTCGCCCCCGTCCTCTGGCCGCTCGACGAGAGCGCGGTGGAGCTGGCCCGCACCCGGCTCGCGCCCTCCTGGGCGCACCCGGCCGGCACCGACGACCTGGGGCGCGACGTGGCCCACCGCAGCCTCTACGGCCTGCGGGTCTCGCTGCTCGTCGGCGCCGTCGCCGCGCTCGTCGCCACCGTGATCGGCGGGCTCGTCGGCGCGGTGGCCGGCACCCTCGGGGGCTGGGTCGACCGCGTGCTGATGCGGGTGGTCGACACCATCGCGGCGTTGCCGCACCTGCTGCTGGGCATCTTCATCGTCGCGATGCTGCGGCCGAGCCTGGGCGCGGTGATCCTGTCGATCGGGCTGACGCACTGGCTCTCCACCGCCCGCATCGTCCGCTCGGAGCTGCTCAGCCTGCGTACCCGGCCGTTCATCGACGCCGCGATCTCCGGCGGGGCCAGCCGCACCCGCGTGATCACCCGGCACCTGCTCCCGCACGTGCTGCCCCGGCTGGCGCTGGCCACCACGCTGATGGTGCCGCACGCCGTCTGGCACGAGACCGCGCTGTCCTTCCTCGGCCTGGGACTGCCCCCGCACCTGGCCTCGATCGGCAACATGATCAACGACGGGCAACGGTCCCTGCTCACCGGCGCCTGGTGGGCCAGCATCGTGCCCGGCCTGCTCCTCGTCGTCGTCACGCTGGCCCTGGCCGCACTCACCGGCCGCTGGCGCGACCGCCTCGACCCGCGCGTACGAGCGGAGCTGAACCTGTGACCACCACCCGCGAGCCTGCGCCCGTCCCGGCCGGCACCACCAGCGTCGCCCCGGCCGGCACCGCCGCCGCGCCGGACACCACCAGCGCGCCGTACACCGCCACCGCGCCGGACACCGCCACCGCGGCCGGCTCCGGTGGCCCGGCCGGCACCGGCGACGGCCGGCCCGGCCTGCTGGAGGTCGACGGGCTCACCGTCCGCTTCCAGCTCCGCGACGCCGTGGTGCAGGCCGTCACCGACCTGCACCTGACCGTCCACCCGGGGGAACTCCTCGCGGTCGTCGGGGAGTCCGGCTGCGGCAAGTCGGTGCTCGCGCACGCCCTGCTCGGCCTGCTCCCCGGCAACGCCACCGTCACGGGCCAGGCGCGGCTGCGCCCGCCCACCGGGGAGAAGCACGACCTGGTCGGCTCCTCCGAGCGCCACCTCGCCCGCGCCGTACGCGGTCGCGTGGTCGGGCTGGTGCCGCAGAGCCCCGCCACCGCGCTGAACCCCGTGCGTACGGGCCGCCGGCTGCTGGAGGAGACCCTGCGCGCCCACGGGCGCACCCGGCGCGAGGCGCCCGCAGCCGCCGAGCGGGTGGCCGCCGACGTCGGCCTCGACCCCGCCGACCTCGACCGCCATCCCCACGAACTCTCCGGCGGCATGGCGCAGCGCCTGGCCACCGCCCTCGCCCTCGCCCCCGATCCGCCGCTGCTGCTCGCCGACGAACCCACCACCGGCCTCGACCGGCCGCTGGTCGACCACACCCTCGACCTGCTGCGCCGTCGCTGTGACGCCGGCGGCGCGGTCCTGCTCATCACCCACGACCTGGCCGCCGCCCGCCGGATCGCCGACACGGTCGCCGTCATGTACGCCAGCCGGATCGTGGAACGGCGGCCGACGGGCGAGTTGTTCGCGGCGCCCGCCCACCCGTACACCGCCGGCCTGCTCGACGCCCTGCCCGAGCGGGCCTTCCGGCCTGTCCCCGGCCACCCGCCGATGCTCACCGACCTGCCTCCCGGCTGCGCCTTCGCCCCGCGCTGCGACCGCGCCACCGACGTCTGCCGCACCCCGCCCGCGCCCTTTGCGGGCGCCCCGGCCCGGGTCGCCTGCCACCACCCGCTGACCCTCGGAGCGCCGTGATGACCAGCACCGCGCTCGCGGCCCACGAGGTCGCGGTCTCCTTCGGCGGCCGGCGCGTCCTCGACGGCGTCGACCTGTGCGTCGCCCCCGGCGAGACGGTGGGCCTGCGCGGGCCCTCGGGCAGCGGCAAGTCCACCCTCGCCCGGGTGCTGGCCCTGCTGCACGCCCCCGAGGCCGGGCACGTCACCCTCGACGGCCACCGGGTGGCGGGCGCCCGGCACCGGCTGCCCGCCGCCGTCCGCACCCGCGTCGCGATCCTGTTCCAGAGCCCCCGCGCCGCCACCGACCCCCGGCTGGGCCTCGCCGACATCATCGCCGAACCGCTGCGCGCCACCGGCACGCCCGAGGCGCAGGCGCGGGCCCGGGCGGCGGAGCTGGCCGACCTCGTCGGCCTCACGCCCGACCTGCTGGCCCGCCGCCCCCACGCCGTCAGCGACGGGCAGCTGCAACGTGCCTGCCTCGCCCGCGCCCTCGTGCACCGGCCGGACTACCTGCTCTGCGACGAGGCCACCGCCATGCTCGACGCCTCCACCCAGGCGCACCTTGCGGCCGTCGTCACCGACTACCAGCGGCAGCACGCCGCCGGGGTCCTGCTCATCACCCACGACCCGGCGCTGATGGCCCGCTGGGCCACCCGGGTGGTCGACCTGCCGTCTGCGCCCCGGTCCTGACCGCGCCGGCGACCGCCCGGGGGCGCGACCGTCCCTCATGGTGTTCGTCACCGTGACTTCCGGGCGGGCCGGCCGCTAGGGTGACCCTGCCGTGGTGCTCGGGAAGCCGGTGCAAGACCGGTGCGGCCCTCGCCACTGTGATCGGGAAGTTCGCGGCCCTCGTCGTACGAGGTCACTGGGCGCCATGCGCCTGGGAAGGCCGGCCACGGACGCACCTCCCGTCAGCCAGGAGACCGGCCACGGCACAGCGATGACCCGTCCACGAGGTGTTGGAAGGCGGTCCCGATGCGCGTGCGCGCTGTGCGGTCCACCCTGTCCCGGCGCGTTGCCGCGCCCCTGTCCGTTCTCGTCGTCCTGCTCGGCGGCTGCGCCACGGACGATCCGGCCACGACGGCGTCGCCGTCGGCTGCCCCCGTCACGCTGACCAACTGCGGTACGCCGGTCAGCGTCGCCGCCCCGCCCGAGCGCGCGGTGACGCTGAACCAGCCCGCCACGGAGATCATGCTGGCCCTCGGCCTCGGCGACCGCATGGCCGGCACGGCGTACCTGGACGACGCGATCCTGCCCGAGCACGCGGCCGCGTACGCCGCCGTGCCGGTGCTGTCGGACAAGTACCCGGCGAAGGAGAAGCTGCTGGAGGCGGCGCCGGACTTCGTCTACGCCTCGTTCCACAGCGCCTTCGGCGACGAGGGGGTCGGCGACCGTGCCGCGCTGGCGGCACTCGGCGTCGACACGTACCTCTCGCCGGCGGGGTGCCCCAAGCAGCACCGGCCGGCGAAGCTGACCGTCGAGGACGTGTTCGCCGAGATCCGGGACGTGGCGGCCGTCTTCGGGGTGCCGGAGCGGGCCGAGAAGCTCATCGCCGACCAGCGGGCCCGCGTCGCCACGGCCGTCGCCCGCGTCGGCGCCGCGCGGGACGTGTCGGTGCTCTGGTGGGACGCCGGCAGCGACGCCCCCAGCGTGGGGGCCTGCTGCGGCAGCCCCGGAATGATCATGTCGGCGGTCGGGGTACGCAACGCGTTCGGCGACCTCTCCGGCGGCTGGGCCGACACCAGTTGGGAGTCGGTCGTGGACCGCGATCCCGGCGCGATCGTGCTGGTCGACGCGGGCTGGGACCCGGCCGCCGCGAAGCGGGCCTTCCTGGCCCGGCATCCCAGCCTGAAGGACCTGCCCGCCGTGGCCGGGCAACGCTTCGTCGTCATCCCGTTCTCGTCCACCTCCGCCGGGGTACGCGTCGTGCTCGGCGTCGAGGCGCTGGCCGCGGGCGTGGCGCAGCTCCCCGCCGGGGCGGACCGCTGACCGCCGTGGTCCGCCGCACCGCCGCCGACCCGACCCGGCCCGCCGCCGCCGACCGGACCGGTGGCCCCGCCGCCGCCCCGGCCCGGCCAGGCGGCCCCGGAGCCGTGCGTCACGCCGGGTTCCGCGCGGCGCACCCGGTCGGCCTGGCGGCGCTGCTGGTGGCCCTGCTGGCGGGTCTGGTCGTGTCGATCGGCGTGGCCGTCACCGTCGGGCCGGCCGACATCCCCGTGTGGGCGGTCTGGTCGGTCGTGGCCGACCGCCTGGGACTCCCGCACGCGGAGGTGCCGCTGCTGCGCGAGCACATCGTCTGGCGGCTGCGCCTGCCCCGGGTGCTGGGGGCCGCCGCCGTGGGGGGCGGGCTGGCGGCCGTCGGCGCGGTGATGCAGACCGTCACCCGCAACCCGCTCGCCGACCCGTACCTGCTGGGGGTCTCCTCCGGGGCGTCGCTCGGCGCGGTCGCGGTCCTCGTCCTGGGCTTCGGCGGTGGGGTCGCCGCGCTCACCGGGGGCGCCTTCGCCGGGGCGCTGGCCGCGTTCGCGGTCGTGGCCGTGGTGGCCGGCCGGCGGGCCGCGCTGGCGCCCACCAGGGTGGTGCTGGCCGGGGTGGCCGTCGCGCAGCTCTGCGGGGCGGCGACCTCGTTCGTCATCATCTGGGTCGCCGATCCGCACGCCACCCAGAGCATCACCTTCTGGCTCTCCGGCTCGTTGGCCCGCGTCGACTGGACCGCCCTGGCGTGGGCCGTGCCGGTCCTGGCCGCCGTGCTCGCCCTGGTGGCGGCGTACGCCCGCACGCTCAACGCGTTCGCCTTCGGCGAGGACGCCGCAGCGAGCCTCGGCGTCGCCGTCACCCGGGTCCGGTGGCTGCTGCTGGTCGCCACCGCGCTGCTCACGGCGACGCTGGTCGCCGTCAGTGGCGCGGTGGGCTTCGTGGGGCTGATCCTGCCGCACGCCGCCCGGTTCCTCACCGGGGCGGACCACCGGCGACTGCTGCCCGTCGCCGTCCTCGCCGGGGCGATCTTCCTGGTCTGGGTGGACACCGCCGCGCGGACCCTGTTCGCGCCCCGGGAACTGCCGGTGGGCGTGCTGACGGCGCTGCTCGGGGTGCCCGCCTTCGTGGTGCTGCTGCACCGCCGGAAGGTGCGTGACTGATGCTCACCGTCACCGGCGTGTCCTGGTCCGTCGCGGCCCGGCGGATCCTCGACGACGTCACCTGCGCGGTGCCGGCGGGCAGCCTCGTCGGGCTGCTCGGTCCCAACGGCTGCGGCAAGACCACCCTGCTGCGGATCGTCGCGCGGCTCGCCGCACCGGACGCCGGGCTGGTCACCGTCGACGGCGACGACGTCGCCAGCCTGCCCCGCGTCACGCTGGCCCGCCGGGCCGCCCTGCTCGCCCAGCACGCCGACACCGACCTGGACCTCAGCGTCGGCGAGGTGGTGCTGCTCGGCCGTACGCCCCACCGCGGCTCGCGCTGGTCCGACAGCGCCGCCGACCGGGTCGCCGCGGCGGACGCGCTGGC
Source organism: Micromonospora sp. CPCC 205546 (assembly GCF_036902715.1). Taxonomy (NCBI): domain Bacteria; kingdom Bacillati; phylum Actinomycetota; class Actinomycetes; order Micromonosporales; family Micromonosporaceae; genus Micromonospora; species Micromonospora sp. CPCC 205546. The sequence continues at coordinate 72,335 of NZ_JBAKHL010000005.1, read as the reverse complement.
CCGGGTGGACCTGGACGGGTACGCCGAGCGCCGCTGGCACACCCTCTCCGGCGGCGAGCGGCAGCGGGTGCAGCTGGCCCGTGCCCTGGCCCAGCAGCCGCTGCTGCTGTTGCTCGACGAGCCCACGAACCACCTCGACATCGGCCACCAGCTGCACCTGCTGCACCTGGTCCGCCGCTCGGGGGTCACCACCCTGGCCGCGCTGCACGACCTCAACCTCGCCGCCATGTTCTGCGACGCGGTGGTCGTCCTGGCCGCCGGGCGGGTCGTCGCCGCCGGTACGCCCGCCGAGGTCCTCACCGCCGGCCTGCTCGCCGACGTCTACGGGGTGCGCGCCGACGTCGTGGCGCACCCGGGCACCGGGCGGCCCACCATCACCTACCACCCGCCCGCGCCGTGACCGACGCACCGGGCTGCCTCGTCACCGTGTGCCGCGACTGCTGCTGCGGCAGCACCCACAAGCACCCCTCCGTCGACCACGACGCGCAGCTGCGGCGGCTGCGCGCCGGGCTGCCGGCACCACACCGGGTACGGGTCAGCGCCTGCCTCGACCTCTGCGCGCAGTCGAACCTGGTCGTCGTGCACCCGACCCCGGCGGCCCGCCGCGCCGGCGCGCGGCCGGTCTGGTTCGGCCTGGTCCTGCACGACTCCGTCGTCGACGACATCGCCGGATGGGTCCGGGCCGGCGGGCCGGGCGTGGTGCCGCTGCGCGCCGAGCTGGAGCTGTCGGTGGTCGCCCCGGCGCTGCGCCCCGGGCGGTGAGCAGGCCTCAGCCGGCGCGGGCGTCGGCGGGGTCGGGACCGGTGGCATCGGCGCGGCCGGCGGCGACGTCGGTTGGTCGGGAAGCCGGGGAAGTCCCGACCGGACGGGTACCTGTGCCGCCCGCGTTCGCCGAGCCCGGCCCGCCGCCGCGCGGGGCTCCGCGGGTGCCCCGGACCCGGAGCCCGGTCAGGCGGCGCGGCGATCGGGGACGCGCGCGGAGCCGGGGTGCGGCGACGGGAGCAGCCGCAGCCCCGGCGACTCCGTGGGCTCGTCGGCGGGCAGGCTCCAGCGGGGCTCGTCCGGACGGCCGCGCCGCGCCGGGCCGTCGGGGCGCAGCCCCGGGCGGGACAGGGCGACGACGATGACGTAGCCCACCAGCAGGAAGCCGTGGCTGACCACGCGGGTGGCGTCCACCCGCCCGGTGAGCAGGTCGTTGACCGACAGCAGCGCCAGCGTGCCGACGAAGGCGGTCAGCATCGGCACCAGCCCCGTCGGCGGTGTGCGCCGGGCCGCGACGAACAGGAAGCCCGCACCCACGGCGACGTTCCACGCCGCCGACTCGTGCCACAGGTGCCCCGACATCAGCCCGCCGACCGCCGCGTGGGTGTGCGCGTCCGCCGTACCGCGGCCGATCTGCGCCAGGCCCAGGACGAGCTGCAGCGCCCCGACCAGCCCGAGGGCCGCCCGCAGGGTGAGCACGGCCCGCTCCCGACGGCGGCGCGGAGCCGGTGCGGGCAGCGCGCCGAGGATGGCGTCGGTGAGGTCGTCACCGGCCACGGCGACCGACAGCCGGGCCCGACGGGTCACCGTCCCGGCCTGGTCGTACCACCTCCGGCAGCCGCCGCAACCGGCCAGGTGATCCGCCACCGCCGTCCGCTCGGCGGCGGTCTCCTCCCCGTCCAACTGCGCCGACAGCACCTCGCGCCACTGCTCACACCCCATGTACCGGTAGTCGGCCCGCAGGCGTGCCTGGTTCCCGCGCAGTTCGGTCGATCATCGCCTTCCCGCAGGTCAGCCCGGGAGAGGTGCGGCTCGGCCGGTGGCGTGGCCGCCCGGCCGGCGGCCAGCGCCCGCGCGGCCGGCTCCCCGTCGTCAGCCATCCGGCACCTCCGTGTCGGGGCCCCGCGACGCCGCGACTCCGGGTGCCCCTGTGCCTGTCGCCGGGAGCTGTCTAGCATGGACGACCCCGCCCGACCGTCGAAGCAGGCAGCCCATGACCGGTACGGTTTACGAGAACGCCCGGATCCACACGCTCGACCCCGCCCGTCCGCAGGCCGAGGCGATGCTGGTGCGCGGCGAGCGCATCGTCGCCGTCGGGACACTCGACGAGTGCCGCGACCGCGCCGGCGGCGGGGCGCGCCGGGTCGACCTGGGCGGGATGACCGTGCTGCCGGGGCTGATCGACAGCCACCTCCACTCGGCGCTCTACGTGCGCGGCCTGGAGCAGGTGGACCTGCGTGGCACGACCAGCCTCGACGAGGCGCTGACGCGGATCGCCCGGCACGCCGCCACCCTGTCGCCCGACGCCTGGCTCCTCGGCGGGCGCTGGGACAGCCACAAGTGGGACCGGCCGGTGCAGCCGACGCGGGCCGACCTGGACCGCGTCTGCCCCGACCGGCCGGCCGTGCTGCCCAGCATCGACGGGCACACCACCTGGGTCAACACGGCCACCCTCCGGCGGCTCGGCATCGACGCCGACACCCCCGACCCCGTCGGCGGGCAGATCGTCCGTGACGAACGCGGCGAGCCGACCGGCATCCTGCGGGAGGCGGCGGGGGACGCGGCGTACGACGTCATGCGCTCCTCGCTCGCCGGTGACCTGGTCACGCAGTTGCGTACCCACCTGCCCCGGCTGCTCGCCGCCGGCCTCACCAGCATCCACGACCTCGACGGGCAGGACTGCCGGGCCGCCTACGAGACCCTGTACGCCCGGGGCGAACTGCCCCTGCGGGTGCACAAGTCGATCCCGTCGACAGCCCTGGACGAGGTCATCGACCTGGGCTGGGCCACCGGTGACGGGGACCGCTGGCTGAGCACCGGCCCGGTCAAGATCTTCACCGACGGGGCGCTCGGCTCGCACACCTGCCTGATGACCGAGCCGTACGAGGGCGAGCCACACAACCACGGCATCGCGGTCACCCCGGCGGAGGAGTTCGAGCGGCTGGTCGCGAAGGCGGCCGGGGCCGGCATCGCCGTCGCGGCCCACGCCATCGGCGACGCGGCGAACGAGATGGTGCTGCGGGCGTACGCCCGCTGGCAGGAGTCGGCGCGCACCAACCCGACCGTCGCCGGGGCGGTACGGCGGCTGCGGCACCGGATCGAACACACCCAGCACCTGCGGCCGCAGGACGTGCCGCTGCTCGCCCGGCTGGGCGTGACCGCCTCGATGCAGCCCACCCACTGCACCAGCGACATCCCCCTGACCAGCCGGATGCTCGCCGGCCGCGACCTGGCCTCGTACGCCTGGCGCAGCCTGCTGGACGCCGGCGCGACGGTGGCGTTCGGCTCGGACGCCCCGGTGGAGGATCCGGACCCGTTCTTCGGCATCCACGCCGCGGTGACCCGGCAGCAGCCCGACGGCACCCCGCCCGGCGGCGTGGACCCGCACGAGCGGGTGAGCCTCGACACGGCGCTGCGCTGCTTCACCGAGGCGGGCGCGTACGCCTCCTACGAGGAGCACCTGAAGGGGCGGCTGACCCCGGGCATGCTCGCGGACTTCATCGCGCTGCCCACCGATCCCCACCAGGTCGAGCCGGCGCAGTTGCGCGACCTCACGGTGGCGCTCACCGTGGTCGGCGGGGTGGTGCGCTGGCAGCGCTGACCGCCGGCCGGCGATCCCGGGCGGGGCCGGCGCTCAGGCGGGCCGTTCCGGCGGCAGGTCGAGCACGAGGGCCGGCCCGCTGCGGCGGCCACCGCCGCGACGCCCGGTCAGCGCGACCACGGCGTCCACGGCGCGCGGCGACCGCAGCGCCGCCTCGCTCGGCCGCGAGTGGGCGTCGTCGAGGGCCGGCGTGACCGCCACCCGTCGGGTGCCCGCCGGCACCTGCGTCCCGCTCGTCGCCACCCCGGCCAGGCCCATCGGGCCCCCGTCGGGCACGCCGGCGGGACGGATCTGCGGCCCGGCGTCCACGACGGCGTCCGGGCCGCCGCGGCGCAGCAGGGTGACGCGCCCGTCGGGGGAGACCTCCACCAGGGTGGCGGCGAGGTAGCCGCCCGGGGCGATGTCCCGGACGAGCTGGTCGAGGGTGTCGGCGATCTGCGGCAGCGCTCGTCCGCGTCGCGGGGCCTCGCGCCGGAAGGCCGACTCCAGCGCCCGGGCGTGCTCGGGGCGGGCCAGGGTGGCGCCGTGCGCCACGCCGACGAGGACGCGCAGGCCGCCGCGTCGCAGCGGCACCGCCGCGGCGACCTCGCCGGGAGAGCGGCAGACGCCCAGGGCGGCGTGCCCCGGGCCGGCGGGCACGGCGAACACGGCGACGTCGCGGGGTGCGGGCACGCGGGCGATCGCCCGCGCCTCGCGGCGACGCCTGGCCCAGGCCAGCAGGGGTACGGCGGCCAGGCTCACCACGGAGGCGCCGAGCGCCCACGGGTCGGCGCGGTGTCCGGGAACCACGGGTACGACCACGGACGCCGTCAGCAGGACGACGGCCCAGGCGGAGATGAGCGCGGCCACCCGGGGCCGGGTGGACACGCCGAGCAGCCCCGGAAGCAGCACCCAGCCGAGCGGCGTGCTCACCTCCGCCACGCCCATCACGAGGGCGTTGCCCGTCGCCCCGGCGAGGGCCGCCCGGGTCGACACCAGTGCCCCACTCCGCATCGTCCCGCCCATCCGTCGTCCTCGATCGCCGACGCGGCCCCGCGCGTTCCGGAGCGCGCCGAGCGGTCCTAGCACCAGGACGCCAAGGTTAACCGGCGGGTGGGCGAACCCCTCCTGATCATGATAGGCAGGAGGCGCGCCGGTGGCGAGGTGCCGATGGCGGGTGCCGAGGCGCGCGGAGTTCTTCCCGGGTCGCTGGCGACCGGCGTCGTGCGCCCTGGTCACCGGCCCGGTATCGGCAGTAGGCGAATTCGCCCCTTACCGGTTAGGGTTGGCTAACCGGCTGTCAAACCCTGGGAGGATATGTGCTGGTTCTGGTGGCGGTCCACGCATTGGCAGCCGTGATCGCCCCGGGACTGATACGTATCTGGGGGCGACGGGCCCTCTACCTCGTGGCGCTGGCCCCCGCGGCGACCCTCGTCTGGGCGCTCACACGCACGGGGACGGTCCGCTCCGGCACCCCGGTCGTCGAGACGGTCGCCTGGGTTCCCCAGCTCGGCCTGGAGATCGCCCTGCGGATGGGCACCCTGGCCTGGCTGATGGTGGTGCTGGTGGGCGGGGTCGGGGCACTCGTGCTCGCCTACAGCGCCCACTACTTCCGCTCCGACGATCCCGGCCTGGGCCGCTTCGCGGCGGTCTTCGTCGCCTTCGCCGGAGCGATGCTCGGCCTGGTGGTCTCCGACGACCTGCTGCTGCTGTACGTGTTCTGGGAGCTGACGACCGTCCTGTCCTACCTGCTGATCGGCAGCGACCCGACCCGGCGGGCCAGCCGGCGGGCGGCCATGCAGGCGCTGCTGGTCACCACCCTGGGCGGCCTGGCGATGCTCGCCGGGTTCGTCATGCTCGGGCAGCACGCCGGCACGTACCGCTGGTCCGAGATCGCCACCGACCTGCCCGGCGGCGGCTACCTGGCCGTGGCCCTGGTGCTGATCCTGCTCGGCGCGCTGAGCAAGTCGGCGATCTTCCCCTTCAGCTTCTGGCTGCCCGGCGCGATGGCCGCGCCCACCCCGGTCAGCGCCTACCTGCACGCCGCGGCGATGGTGAAGGCCGGTGTGTTCCTCGTCGCGCTGATGGGACCGGCCGTGGTCGGGGTCGCGCCGTGGCGGCCGATCCTGCTCGCCGGCGGGCTGCTCACCATGTTCCTCGGCGGCTGGGCGGCGCTGCGGCAGACCGACCTGAAACTGCTGCTGGCCTACGGCACGGTCAGCCAGCTCGGTCTGCTGATGGTGATCCTCGGCGCCGGCACCCGCGACACGGCGCTGGCCGGCGTGGCGATGGTGCTGGCCCACGCGCTGTTCAAGTCCACCCTCTTCCTCGTCGTCGGGGTCGTCGACCACGTCGCCGGCACCCGCGACCTGCGTGAACTCAGCGGCCTGGGCCGGCGCGCGCCGGCGCTCGCGGCGGTGGCCGGTCTCGCGGCGGCCTCCATGGCGGGCCTCCCGCCGCTGGCCGGGTTCGTCGCCAAGGAGGCGGCCGTCGAGGCGTTCCTGCACGGCGGCACCGCCGACCTGGTGGTGCTCGCCGGCGTGGTGCTCGGCTCGGCGCTGACCGTGGCGTACACGCTGCGCTTCGTCTGGGGCGCGTTCGCCACCAAAGGCGACGTGCCCGCCACCCGGCCCGGGCCGGTCCGGTGGCCCTTCCTCGCGCCGGCCGTCGTGCTCGCCGCCGCCGGCCTGGCGGTGGGGCTCCTCGCGCCCGCCGTCGACAAGGTCCTCGCCCCGTACGCCGACCTGTACCCGAGCGCCGAACCCGGCTACCACCTCGCCCTCTGGCACGGGCCGACGCTGGCACTGGGCCTGTCGGCGCTGGCGGTCGCGGGCGGTGTGGGGCTGTTCCTCCTGCGGCACCGGGGGCGGCTGGGCGCGGCGGCCCGCCTGCCCTTCGACGGGGCCACGGTCTACGACCGGCTCATCGGCGGGGTGGACCGGCTGGCGGTGGAGCTGACCGGCGCCACCCAGCGCGGATCCCTTCCGTTCTACCTCGGCGTGATCCTGCTGGTGTTGATCGCCTTGCCGGGTGGGGCGCTGCTGGCCGGGATGCCCTGGCCGCAGCGGTTCCAGTTGTGGGACACCCCGTTGCAGGCCGTCGCGGCCGCCGTGGTGATCGTGGCCGCCGTGGCCGCCGCCCGCGCCCGGCGCCGACTGACCGCGATGATCCTCGTCGGCGTCGCCGGCTACGGCACCGCGCTGCTGTTCATCCTGCACGGCGCCCCGGACCTGGCCCTGACCCAGTTCCTGGTGGAGACCGTCACGATCGTCATGTTCGTGCTGGTCCTGCGCCACCTGCCCGCCAAGTTCTCCGAGCGGCCCATCCGGTCCAGCCGGCGCGGCCGCGTCGCGCTCGGCGTCGCCGTGGGCGTGGTCACCGCCGGCATGGCGTACGTCGCGGCGGGAGCGCGGTCGGCCATCCCGATCTCCGTCGACTTCCCGGACGAGGCCGTCTCCTACGGCGGCGGCAAGAACATCGTCAACGTGACCCTGGTGGACATCCGGGCCTGGGACACCATGGGCGAGATCGCCGTCCTGGTGGTGGCCGCCACGGGCGTGGCCAGCCTCATCTTCCGCCACTCCCGGGACCTCGACCTGCGCAAGGGCATCCCCGGCGCGGGCCGTACCGAGTCGGCGCGGCCGCGCTGGCTGACCACCGGCGCCACCACCCGCCAGCAGTCGGTCATCCTCCAGGTCGTCACCCGGCTGCTGTTCCACGCCATCGTGCTCTTCTCGATCTACCTGCTCTTCTCCGGGCACAACGCCCCCGGCGGCGGCTTCGCCGCCGGACTGGTCGCCGGGCTCGCGCTGGCCGTGCGCTACCTGGCGGGCGGGCGTACGGAGTTGAACGGGGCCGCGCCGGTCGACGCCGGTGCGGTGCTCGGCGCCGGGCTGTTCGTCGCCGTCGGCACGGGCGTCGCCGCGATGCTGCTGGGCGGCGAGTTCCTGCAGAGCGCCCTGCTGGACCTGCACCTGCCGGTCTTCGGCCACGTCCACTTCGTCACGTCGGTCTTCTTCGACGTCGGCGTCTACCTGATCGTGGTCGGCCTGGTCCTGGACATCCTGCGCAGCCTGGGCGCGGAGATGGACCGTCAGCAGGAGACCGACCAGAACGAGACCGAACAGGCCGACGACCGGGCGAAGGAGCTGGTGTGAACCCGAACCTGACCTACGTCCTCGTGGTCGGCGTCCTCTTCGCCGCCGGGGTGACGCTACTGCTGGAGCGCAGCCTCACGCGGGTGCTGATGGGCGTCATCCTGCTCGGTAACGGCGCCAACCTCCTGCTGCTCACCGGCGGCAAGGCCGGGGGGCCACCGATCGTCGGCACCACCGCCGAGGGGGACATGAGCGATCCGCTGCCCCAGGCCATGGTGCTGACCGCGATCGTCATCACCCTCGGCATGACCGCGTTCCTGCTCGCCCTGGCGTACCGCAGCTGGCACCTCAACGGGCACGACGAGGTGCAGGACGACGTCGAGGACCGCCGCATCATGGAGCTCGCCGACCGGGACGAGGGACCGGGCACCGCCGACACCGACGGCGGCGACACCGACACCGACACCGGCGACGTCGACCCCGCGCTGGCGACCGTGCCCGCCGACGACGCCGCGACCAGCCCGGCCGCGGACGCGGGGAGGAGCCGATGACCTGGCTCGTACCCCTGCCGGTGGTGATGCCACTGCTCGGCGCGGCCCTGACGCTGCTGCTCGTCGGCCGGCCCCGCGCCCAGCGCTGGGTCAGCCTCACCGTCCTCACCGCCACCGTCGCCGTGGCGGCCACGCTGCTGGTCCGCGCGTCGGTCGACGGGCCGCTGGTCGTCGAGGTCGGCGGCTGGGTCGCGCCGCTGGGCATCGTCCTGGTCGCCGACCAGCTCGCCGCGCTGATGCTCGTCGTCTCCGCCGCCGTCACCCTCTGCGTGCTCGTCTACTCGATCGGGCAGGGCACGGCCGACGGCAACGAGGAGACCCCGCTGTCGGTCTACCACCCGACCTACCTCGTGCTGACCGCCGGCGTGTGCAACGCGTTCCTCTCCGGCGACCTGTTCAACCTCTACGTCGGCTTCGAGATCCTGCTGGTGGCCAGCTACGTGCTGCTGACCCTGGGCAGCACGGAGACCCGGATCCGGGCCGGCACCACGTACGTCGTGGTCAGCCTGCTGTCGTCGCTGATCTTCCTGGTCGCGATCGGCCTGGTCTACGCGGCGACCGGCACGCTCAACCTGGCCCAGCTCGTCGACCGGCTCGACGCGTTGCCGGACGACCTGCGACTGGTGCTGCAGGGGATGCTGCTGCTCGCCTTCGGCATCAAGGCGGCCGTGTTCCCGCTGTCGGCCTGGCTGCCGGACAGCTACCCGACCGCCCCGGCCCCGGTCACCGCGGTCTTCGCCGGCCTGCTCACCAAGGTCGGCGTGTACGCGATCATCCGCACCGAGACGCTGCTGTTCCCCGGCGGCCGCACCGCCGACCTGCTGCTGGTCGTGGCGGCGCTGACCATGGTGGTGGGCATCCTCGGCGCGGTCGCCCAGTCCGACGTCAAACGGCTGCTGTCGTTCACCCTCATCAGCCACATCGGTTACATGCTCTTCGGCGTCGGCCTGAGCACCTCCCTCGGCCTGTCCGCGGCGATCTTCTACGTGGTGCACCACATCACCATCCAGACGACCCTGTTCCTCGCCGCCGGCCTGGTCGAACGCCGGGGCGGGAGCACCGCCCTGGACCGGCTCGGCGGCCTGGCCAGACTCTCGCCGCTGCTGGCCGTGCTCTTCTTCGTGCCCGCGCTCAACCTCGCCGGCATCCCACCCTTCTCCGGCTTCCTCGGCAAGCTCGGTCTCGTCCAGGCGGGCGTGGACGACGGCGGCCCGCTGGCCTGGACGCTCGTCGCCGGTGGGCTGATCACCAGCCTGCTCACCCTCTACGCCATCGCCCGCGTGTGGAACCTGGCCTTCTGGCGTGCCCCGCATCCGGACATGCCCGACGCCGGCGACGCCGTGCGCGCCGCCCGCACCGAGGGCGCCGAACAGCCGCACCGGGCACCGGACGCCGAGGCGTCGGGCGTCGTGCTGCCCCGGTTGATGATCGGGTCGACCGCCGCCCTGGTGGTGCTCGGCCTGGCGCTGACGGCGGTGGCCGGGCCGTTGTTCGACATCAGCACCGACGCGGCGGACGACCTGCTGCGTCGGACCCCGTACGTCGAGGCCGTGTTCCCGGACGGTGCCCCGTGACCAGTGACCCGATGACCCCGCCGAAGCCGATCACGCCGACGAACCCGCCGCTGACCCGCGCGGCGCGCCGCCGTAACCGGCTCGTCGCCGTGACCGGGCTGACCGGCGTCTGGGTGCTGCTCTGGGGCACCCTCTCCTGGGCCAACCTGATCAGCGGGCTGGTGCTCTCCGTCGGCCTGCTGGCGGTGTTCCCGCTGCCACCGGTGACCTTCGCCGGGCGCATCCGCCCCGTGCCGCTCGCGCGGTTCTGGGTGCGTTTCCTGCGCGACCTCGTGGTCGCCTCCGCCCAGATCGCCTGGCTGGCGGTACGCGTCGGGCAACCCCCGCTCAGCGCGATCATCGCCGTGCCGCTGCGGGTCAACACCGACCTCAACCTCACGCTGACCGCCGAGGCGCTGTCCCTGGTGCCGGGCAGCCTCATCCTCGAGGCCGACCGGACGACCGGCACCCTCTACGTGCACGTCATCGGCGTACGCAGCCGCGAGGAGGTCGAGCGCTTCCGGCAGGGCGTGCTGGAACTCGAAGGGCGGATCGTCGCTGCCATCGGCTCGCCCGACGAGCTGCGCCGCGTGACGCGACCCCACCCCGCCGGCCCGTCGGAGCCGGCCCAACCGGAAGGGGCACCCAGATGACCGCCGTCGCCGTGACCGTCGCCGTGCTGCTCGCCGTGGCCCTCGGACTGACCCTCGTGCGCATCATCCGCGGACCGTCCATCCTCGACCGCGCCGTCGCCACCGACGTCCTGCTGGCCGTCGTGGTGGCCGCCATCGCCACCGAGGCCGCCTACAGCCGCGACGCCACCGCGCTGCCGGTGCTGGTCGTCCTCGCCATCCTCGGCTTCGTCGGCTCGGTCAGCGTCGCCCGCTTCGCCGCCCGGAGGAACGACAAGTGACGCTCGACGCCGTCCTCGACGTGGCCGCCTCGGTCTGCCTGATCGCCGGGGCGCTGCTCTGCGTGGCCGCCGGGGCGGCGCTGCTGCGCTTCCCCGACCTGCTCGCCAGGATGCACGCGGCGGCCAAGCCCCAGGTGCTCGGCCTGCTGCTCGTCATGCTCGGCTGCGCGCTGCGCCTGCGCACCGGGGTGGACATCACCACGCTCGTGCTCGTCGGCGCCTTCCAGCTCGCCACCGCGCCCGTCGCGGCGCACATGGTGGGCCGGACGGGCTACCCGCACGGCGAGATCCGCCGCGACCTGCTGATCACCGACGAACTCGCGCCCCCCCTGGACCGAACCAGCTCCGCCCGGTCCTGCCCGCCCCCCCCGCCCGCGCGGTCGAAGCGCCAGGCCGGCCCGCCCCACCTGTCGGCGACCGCCGGCGCTCCCCGCCGGCGCGCCGGCGGCCGCTGGCGGCGTGCGACCAGAACGACCGCGCCATCCTCGGCGGTCGGCAGGGACCCGGCGGCACGCACGGGTCCGATCTCATCCGATGTCCGCCGTCGCGGATTGGCGGGGCGGCCTCGGGGCAGTAGGTGGCGATGGATGAACAGGTGATGGTGTTCGCGCCGGCGCCGCTGTTGACCGTGACCATCGAGCAGCAGGCCGACGCGGTCGAGCTGCACCTGCACCCCGGTGGGCAGGGGGTGTGGCAGACCCGGATGATCGCGGCTCTCGGCACGCCGGTGACGCTGTGCGTGGCCCTCGGCGGCGAGGTCGGCGACGCGCTGCGCAAACTCCTGGTCGAGGAGGACGTGACGGTGCGCGTCGTGCGGCGGCAGTCGGGGACCGGCTGGTACGTGCACGACCGGCGTGACGGCTCGCGGGCGGAGATCGCGGAGGACCCGGGCGCCCCGATGGTCCGCCACGACATCGACGAGCTGTACACGGTGACCCTGACGGAGGGGCTGCGGGCGCCGGTCAGCGTACTCAGTGGCCCCGCCGATCCGGACGTGGTCGATCCGGACATCTACCGGCGCCTCGCCTCCGACCTGACCGCAAACGGCGGCACCGTCGTGGCGGACCTGTCCGGCGCCCACCTGGCGGCGGTGCTGGAGGGCGGGGTCGCCGTGCTCAAGGTCAGCCACGAGGAACTGATGGACGACGGTCACGCGGACGACGACAGCGTCGAGACGCTGCTCGACGCCGGCCGGCGGCTGCAGAAGCGGGGCGCGAGGTCGGTGCTGATCAGCCGCGCCGGAGAGCCGGCCCTGGCCCTGCTCGACGACGGTACGGCGCTGCAGGTGCACGCCCCGCCGCTGGAGCTGGCCGACCACCGGGGCGCCGGTGACTCGATGACCGCCGGCGTGGCCGCCGTACTCGCCCGGGGCGGCGACATGCGGGAGGCCGTACGCATCGGCGCCGCCGCCGGGGCGCTCAACGTGACCCGGCACGGGCTGGGCACCGGCCGCGCCGAAGCCGTGCGGGAACTCGCCGGACGGGTGCGGTTGACGCCGCTGCAGGACGCTCCGGGGGGCTCCGATGACGGGTGACGGCGGTGACCGCGCGGCGCGGCGGCTCGACCGGCCGGCGCGCGTCCTGGTGACCAACGACGACGGCGTGCTGGCCCCGGGCATCCGCTGGCTCGCCCGTGCCGCGTACGAACGCGGCCTCGACGTGGTGGTCGCGGCGCCGCAGTCCGAGGCGAGCGGGATGAGCGCCGCCCTCTCCGCGGTGACCGACGAGGGGCGGGTGGTGTTCACGGGGACGGAGCTGGTCGGGCTGCCGGAGGTGCCGGCGTACGCGGTGGCCGCCTCGCCCGGCTACATCGCCATGCTGGCCGGGCTCGGAGTGTTCGGGCCGCCCCCGGAGCTGGTGCTGTCGGGCATCAACCGGGGCGCGAACGCGGGGCACGCGATCCTGCACTCCGGCACGGTGGGGGCGGCGCTGACCGCCGGCAACGGTGGCGCGCGGGCGTTGGCCGTGTCGCTGGACGTGCTGTCGCCGGCGGCGGCGAGCGTGGGCAGCGGCGGCGCGGCGATCGCCGTGCTGGACACCCTCGACGACGAGGCCCGTCACTGGTCGACCGCCGCCGACCTGGCGGGGCGCCTGCTGCCCTGGCTGCTCGACGCGGAACCCGCGACGGTGCTCAACCTCAACGTGCCCGACCTGCCGGCCGACGAGGTCGCCGGGCTGCGCCAGGCCACCCTCGCGCCGTTCGGTCAGGTGCAGGTCACCGTCACCGAGAGTGGCCACGGCTACGTCCGTACGGCCATCGAGGAGAACGGCGCGCGCCGCGTTCCCGGCACGGACCTGGCCTGGCTGGCCGACGGCTACGCCGCCGTCACCGTCGTGCGGGCCCTGGGCGACCTGCCCGACGTGGTGGTGCCGACGTCGACGTGAGGGGGCCGGGCGGGTAGGGCGGTGGGGCACCGCCGGAGCCGGTGACCAGACAGCATCCAAGGCATCGATAAATTTGCATGTCTTGGATGCCTTCGTGTATGAAGGCTGAAAGCACGTCGGGTGCTGGTTCCTCGGGAGGAGCGACGATGAAACTTGCCCTGCGCCGTCTGCGAACGGCGGCGGTCGCGCTCAGCGCCTGCACGCTCGGGCTGAGTCTGCTGTCGGCACCGGCCGCCCAGGCGTACGCGGTCCAACCTGTCGCACCACAGTCGGAGCGGGCACCCGAGTCGGAGCAGTTCCAGGCGGAGGGCGTCACCACGGTCGGTGAGCTGCGCACCGTCGCCGGCTCGCTCTCCTCCGCGGGTGACGCCCGGACGCAGGTCATCCGGCACCCCGGCGCGTCGTACGTCAAGGTGCACTTCAGCTCCCTGCGACTGGCCCACGGCGACTACGTCACGGTGTCGAGCCCCGACGGTCGCGAGAGCTACCGGTACGACCGTTACCTGAACCGGGCGACCGGCTCGGACTACACCACCGACGGCCAGCCGGGCTTCTGGGCGATGTCGGTGGACGGCGACACCGCGGTGGTGACGCTGCACAGCAGCCGCACCTCCCGCGGCAACGCGGTGACCATCGACCGGTTCTGGCGCGGCTACGACCGCGCGGAGATCGCGCAGCACAACTTCTCCACGCAGTCCGTCTGCAGCACCGACGCCCGCCGCGACGCGGTCTGCTACCAGAACAGCCACCCCACGGAGTACGCCCGTGGCAGGGCGGTCGCCCGGCTGCTGATCAGCGGCGGCGGGATGTGCACCACCTGGCGGGTCGGCAACACCAACCGCATGCTGACCAACAAGCACTGCTTCTCGACGCAGTCCGCCGTCAGCGGCAGCGAGATGCAGTTCAACTACCAGTGCGCCACCTGCGGCGGCTCGAACCCGGGCGCCGGCACCAAGGTCAGCGGCGCCACCCTCTACAAGGTGAGCAGCGGGGGCTCCAGCGAGCTGGACTACGCGCTGTACTCGGTGAACAACTTCACCAGCATCCAGAGCTTCGGCACGCTGTACCTCGCGACGACCGCCACCACCACCGGCACCCGGATGTACATCCCGGGGCACGGCGACGGCAGCCCGAAGCGACTGTCGATCTACGAGGACACCCAGAACGGCGCGACGTGCACCGTGAAGAACGCCAACTACAACGCCTCCAACATCAGCTACAGCTGTGACACCTCCGGCGGCAACTCCGGCTCGCCGGTGCTGAACTCCAGCCACCGGGTGATCGCCCTGCACCACCTCGGCGGCTGCCCGTCGAACCAGGGCGCGAAGGCGCACGTGATCTACAGCCAGATCGCCAGCCTGATCGACAACAACGGCTGACGACGACGGAGAACGACAGGCCACCGGGAGCGCGCGGCGCCCCCGGTGGCCCGTCGGGTCGTACGGGTGCCGGACCCCGGTCGCGCCGGTCCGGGGCGCGGCCGATCGCCGTCGTGACGACAGGAGCCGACCGGTGCCGGACGGGTCAGTCCAGGCGGACGGTGACGGTCTTGGGTCGTTGGTATTCGGCCAGGGCGATGGTGCTCAGGTCGGTGCCGTGTCCGGAGCCGCCGCGTCCACCGTGTGGGAGTTCGGCCGTCTGCTCCAGGTGGCAGTTGACCCAGACCTCGCCGGCGTTGATGGCGCCCGCGACGCGTAGCAGCCGGCCGGCGTCGCGACCCCAGACGCTCGCGGCCAGCGCGTGGGGGGTGGAGTTGGCCAGCCGGACGGCGTGGTCGAGGTCGTCGGCCGGCTGCACCGTCAGGCAGGGTCCGAACACCTCCTGGGCCACGGCCGTGTCGTCCTGGGCGTGCGTGGCGATGATCCGGCCGGGGCGCCAGAAGCCGTCGGTCTCGTGCGCCGCGATCTGCGTCGGGGCCACGACGACGGCTTCACCCTTCGACTCGTCGACGATGCGGTCGTAGCGGGCGGCCTGGTCGGCGTTGTTGAGAGGGCCGAAGTCGACCCCCGCGCGCCGCTTGCTCATGGCCGTCGCCAACCCCTGCACGACCGCGTCGTAGTGTTCGGAGAGGGCGATCACCCGGGCGGGCGCGGCGCAGCTCTGCCCGGCGTTGTACACGCACGCGTCCACGATCGCGTCGTACGAGTAGTCGGGTGCCCCCGGCAGCACCAGCACGGGACAGTTGCCGCCGAGTTCGAGGCTGGTGCGGCGCAAACCGGCGGAGGTGGCCACCTCCAGCCCGGCCGCGGCGCTGCCGGTGAAGGCGATCATGTCGACCTCGCTGGCGACCAACGCCCGACCGGTCGCGCGATCGCCGGGGACCACCGTGAGCACACCGGGGCCAAGGATCGCCTCGGCCGACTCCTGCAGCAGCACGGCACTGTCCGGCGTCGTCTCCGCGGGCTTCAGCAAGACCGCGTTGCCGGCGGCCAACGCCGGCGCGATCCGCCACGCCGCCATCAACAGCGGATAGTTCCACGGCACGATGCAGGCGACCACGCCCATCGGCTCCCAACGCACCCAGCTCTCGCGCTCCGGGAGCAGACGCCCGGACGCCGGCGCGATCCCCGCCCGAGCCGCCCCGGCGTAGAACCGGATCACGTCCGCCGCCGTACGCACCTCACCGGTCGCCTCCGCCACCGGCTTGCCGGTGCCGGCGATCTCGGCCGCGACGAACCGTTCGACGTCCGACTCGATGAGAGCCGCGAGCGCGAACAGGCGCGCCGCACGATCCGCCGGCGTACGCGCACCCCAGTCGCGCTGCGCCGCCCGAGCCGTCTGCACCTGCTGCGCGATGTCCGCCGCGGGGGCCGCGGTGAGGGTGCCGCGCACGCGCCCCGTGCGGGGATCGACCAGGCTGACGTCGACTGCGGCCGACGAGGTGACTGTCATGGGGCCCCGCTCTCTGTGCCAGATCCAAACGGACAACAGGCTGGCACTTTACAGTCGCTCGACGACGACTGGAAGGCCGCTGGCACCGCCCGCTGCCTGCTGTCCGCTGCCGGGTGGGGTCGCCGGTCGCTTGAAAGTGACCCCTGAGACGCCCGAACGCCTCGACCACGTTCACCGCCACCGCCACTGGCAACGGCGCCACCCCACCCAGCAACGTCACCTGCACCAGCCCCTGAGCGTGACAGAAACCGGGCCCGGAGCCAGTTGGCTCCGGGCCCGCGGGTGACTGAGGTCAGCTCGCCGCCGACCGGCCCGCGACGGCTTGGAGACCTGAAACCGTATGGCGGTGCCGGTGCGGATCCGGGAGGCCACGCTCAGGACGAGGGTGCCGCCACGATCTGCCCGAGGGCGGCCCGGACGCCGTCGGCACGGATCAGCCGCAGGGCCTCGGTGTAGGCCTCGACGAACCGGGCGGACTGCGCGAGGGTGCCGAACAGCGACCGCTCCTCGATGAACACGGTCGGGTTGTCCCCGTTGTGGCGTGCCGCCGCCATGAGACGGTCCCGGCGCGGATCCACCACCTCGATGGGCCGGCCCTGCTCGTCGACGCCCTCGGCGTACCGGGCCCAGGCCGCCACGACCGCGGCGCAGATGCCCACCGGTCCGCCGCTGTTCAGCTGCGCCGTGACCACGGGCAGCAGGAACTTCGGGATGCGGTCCGAGGTGTCGGCGCAGATGCGGGTCAGCGGGTCGCTCATCTCCGGGTTCGAGAAGCGCTCGATCACGGTGCGGCCGTAGGCCCGGAAGTCGACCCCGGCGATGGGCGTGAGCGTCGGCGCCGCCTCCTCGTCGATGTACCGCAGCAGCATCGCTCGGACGTCCGGATCCGTGATGGCCTCGTGCACATACTGGTGCCCGAGCAGGAAACCGAAGTAGCACAACGCCTGGTGGGTGCCGTTGGCCAGCCGCAGCTTCATCAGTTCGTAGGGTTCGACGTCCGCCACGATGTCCACGCCGACGTCCTCCAGTGGAGGACGGCCGGCGACGAACGTGTCCTCCAGCACCCACTGGTGGAACGGCTCACAGGTGACCGGCCACCGGTCCCGGTAGCCGTAGGTCCGCTCCAGGTAGGCGCGGTCGACGTCCAGGGTCGCCGGCGTCACCCGGTCGACCATCGAGTTCGGGAAGGAGAGCTCCTGCTCCATCCAGCGGGCCAGCTCGGGGTCCTTCATCCGGGCGAAGCCGAGGAACGCGGTGCGGGACACGGCACCGTTCTCCTGGATGTTGTCGCAGGACATGATGGTCAGTCCGCCCACACCGCGGTCGCGCCGCAGGCGCATCGCCTGGAGCACCAACCCGAAGGGCGTCGCGTTCGGCACCTCGGCGCGCAGATCCGATTGGATCTCCGCGGATTCCCCGGTGAACTCGCCGGTCACCTGGTCGATGCCGTAACCGCCCTCGGTGATGGTCAGCGACACCACGCGGGTTGCCGGGTCGGCGATCCGCTGCGCGACGCCGGCCGGGTCCTCCGGGGCGTACCGGACGTCGAGGAGCGAGCCGATCACGCGGTTGCGCCGGTTGCCGTCGGGTTCCTTCACCGTCAGCGTGTAGAGATGGTCCTGGGCGGCGAGCCGGTCCCGGCCACCTTCGTCGGCGGGCCGGACGCCCACGCCGTGGATCGCCCAGTCCGTGGCCTGCCCGCGGCGCATCAGCTGGTCCAGGTACATCGCCTGGTGCGAGCGGTGGAAGTGCCCCACACCGAAGTGCACTATCCCGCCGCGCAGCGCCGTCCGGTCGTACCGGGGCGCGTCCACCTCGGCGGGCAGCGCGGCGAGGGTGGCGTTGCTCAGTTGCTTCATCGCTCTTCCCGTTCTGTGAGCCGCAGGGCGGCCAGGTTTCCGCCGGAGATCCGGCAGACGTCGGCCGCGAGGTCCATCGCCTCGCGGGCCAGGTCGCTCCACTGGGATGTGTCCAGGTCGATCCCGTACTCGGCGAATCCGCAGACCAGTCGGGCGAGCGTCGCGTCTCCCGCGCCCATCGTGTCGACGATCGGCCCGGGCCGTACCGGCACCGGCGCGGTCGCGACCACACCGTCAGCGGTGTGCACGGACACTCCATCGGCGGCCCTGGTCAACACGACCGCCCGCACGCCCGAGCGCAGCAGGTCGGCCACGAACTCCGAAGGATCACCGACGTCCAGGCCGGCGATGTCCTGCAAGCTCAGTTTGACCACGTCGGCGACGTCGGCGAGCTGGCGGAATCCCGACCGGTACGCCGGCACGTCCCGGACCAGTGAGGGCCGCACGTTGGGGTCGACCACGAAGGTCCGTCCGGCTCGGCGGACGACCTCGACGAGCGCCGCCACCTGGTCGGGGTCGTGCATCGGGAACGAGTTGACCACCACGATGGAGCCGGCGGCGATGGCCGCGACGTCCCCCGGGGTGTACGAGTAGCGCCGTTCGTGGATCGCGGCGGAGAACTCGTAGACCGGCTCGCCGGCCACCCGTCGGGAGATCGCCGTCCCGGTCGGCAGCGAGCAGGCGAGCGGTACCAGGGTGACGCCCGCGTCGGCGATCGCGTTCCGTAGCCACCCGCCGAGGTGATCGGCGGAGACCGGCGCCGCCAGCACCGCCGCCGTCCCGAGCCGCCGTACGCCGACGGCGAGGTTGAGCCCGGCACCGCCCGGATGACGGGTGCGGGTCCCGTCCTCGTACTCGATGATGTCGACCAACGCGTCGCTCACCACGACCACGCCGGGGGCCGGCGACCCGGGCCCTACTGGCGCCGTCATTGCAGGTTGGTGTGGTTGTAGCTCATCGTGGCGTCCGGGTCGGGCAGCGTTCGCATCAGCTCCAGCACGACGGAGTCGAGCAGGATCAGCGCCGACTGCTCGAAGAGCGTCCCGCCGAACTGCTGGCTGGTGGCCGCGGGGAGCACGATCGAGGAGTCCGCCAGGTCCCGCAGCGGGCTCTCCCGCTGGTGGGTGACGAGCAGTACCCGCGCGCCCTGCGACGTGGCGATCCGCGCGAAGCCGACGCTGACCGGTGTACGCCCGCTGCCCGACACGATCACCAACGTGTCGCCGGAGCGCACCGACGGTGCGGTGGCCTCACCGACGAAGTGCGCCGCCAGACCGAGGTGCATGAAACGCATCGCCGCCATCTGCGCGGCGAGCCCGGATCGGCCCTGCCCGGAGAGGAACAGCCGACCGCTCGTCACCTGGTCGAAGCCGGCGACGAACCGGTCGTACTCGTCGGCCGGCAGCCCGGAGAGGACCGACCTCAGTTCGGTGCCGCTCAGATGCCAGGAGTCGACGCGTCGACCTGGGTCCTGATCCATGCCGCTTCTCCTTCCGGGTCGGTGGCCTCGGTGACGCCGGAGCCGATCACCACGATCTCGGGGGCCACCTCGAGGGCGCGGGCCAGGTTGGCGCGTCGGATCCCGCCGGCCAGGGAGACCCGGAATCCGCGCTGCCGCCGCTGGGCCACCCGGTCGATGTGGTCCTCGGTCCCGACGCCGGCCCGCCTGGCGTCCGACGGGGCGTGCAGGGCCAGCCAGACGTCCTGCGGCGGGCGACCGTCCAGCAACGGTTCGACGTCCAGGTCGCCGTCGAGGATGGTGTCCAGCACCACCTCGCCCCCGTACCGCTGGGCGACCTCGTCGGCGTTTCGGCGGGTGGCGAGCGAGGCGTGCGCGAGCACCGTCATCATGGCGGCCCCGGCGGCGAAGATCATCTCGGCCTCGAACGCCCCGCCGTCCGCCGTCTTGGTGTCGGCGAGCACCGGTTTGCCGCCACCGAGTTCCCGTACGGTGCTGATGGCGGCGAGCCCGAAGCGCTTGAGCACGGGCGTGCCGACCTCGATGACGTCGAAATATTGACCGACGCGCGGGATGAGTGCGAGGTGCTCCGGTGCGTCGATGGCGAGTTGCAGTCTTACGGTCATGTCTTGGGCCCCGTCCCGGTGGCTTGCAGGCCGGTGATCACCTTCAGCAGCGAGTCCGGGGTGAATGAGGATGTCGGCTCGTCGGCCACCACCCGGCCGAGCCGCAGCACGACGATCCGGTCGGTGACCTGGAGCACGTGCGGGAGCGTGTGGGAGATGAAGACGACGCCC
The DNA here is from genome assembly GCF_036902715.1 of Micromonospora sp. CPCC 205546. Lineage (NCBI taxonomy): Bacteria > Bacillati > Actinomycetota > Actinomycetes > Micromonosporales > Micromonosporaceae > Micromonospora > Micromonospora sp. CPCC 205546. The sequence goes on along the minus strand of NZ_JBAKHL010000005.1, from coordinate 52,268 downwards.
AGGCCACGTTCCCGCGCCCCCGCGACCACCTTCAGCACCTCGCCCGACTGTCGCGCGCCGAGGTGGTTGGTCGGCTCGTCCAGGACGATCACCTTGCGGGCCCAGGCGACGGCGCGGCCGATGGCCACGGCCTGCCGCTGCCCACCGGAGAGCTGGTTCACGTTCCGGCGTACCCCGGTCAGGCCGATTCCGGCCCGTTCCAGTTCCTCGTGCGCGACGCGGGCCATGGCCTTGTTGTCGAGAAACCCGAGCTTGCCGAGCAGTCCCGGTCGCAGCTTCTCCCGACCGAGGAACACGTTGCCGCTGACCGTCAGGTCGGGGCAGAGGCCGGAGTCCTGGTACAACGTCTCGATGCCCGCTTCAAGCGCCTCGTGCGGCGACTTCCACGCCCGCGCCACGCCGTCGAGGTAGACGCTTCCGGAGTCCGGCTGGTGGGCGCCGGAGAGCACCTTCACCAGGGTCGACTTGCCGGCCCCGTTGTCGCCGACCAGTCCGACGATCTCACCGGCCCGGATGGAGAGGTCGACGTCGGTCAACGCTTGCACGCTGCCGTAGGACTTGGTGACCCCGCGGGCCTCGTAGATGGGCGCGTCAGCCACGGCCTGCTCCCTTCCTGGTACGAACGTTGATCTGCTGGACTCCGACCGCCACGGCGATCAGGAGGCCGATGACCACCTGCTGCCAGTTCGGCGCGACGCCGATCAGGATCAGGCCGCTCAGCACCGCGGTCGTGATGAGCGCGCCGAGCACGGTGCCGGACATCCGGCCGCTGCCGCCGACCAGGCTGGTGCCACCGATCACGGCCGCCGCGATCGCGGCCAGCTCCTGGCCCTGCCCGGAGGTGGGCGAGCCCGAACCGAGCCGGAAGTAGACGAACAGACCGGCCAGGCCGGCCATCAGCCCGGCCAGCATGTAGACCTTCAGCAGGTGCCGGTCGACGCCGATCCCGGCGCCCCGGGCGGCGAAGCCGTTGGAGCCCACCGCGTACGTCCAGCGACCGAACCGGGTGAAGCTGAGCACCAGCCAGGTGACCGCCAGGACGGCGAAGACGATGATCAGTGGGATGGTCAGCAGGTTCAGGTACTGCGTGTTGCCGAGCCGGATCACCTCGACCGGGCCGCCGGCGATCTGGACCCCACCGGTGAGCACCAGGGTCAGGCCGGCCCCGGCGCCCATGGTCGCCAGCGTGGCGATGAACGGTGCCAGCTTGGCCCGGGTGATGAGCAGTCCGTTGACCAGGCCGACCGCGAGACCGGTGGCCAGGGCCACCACTACGCCGACAGCGATCGTCGCGCCGGTGGCGGTACCGCCCTCGTTCAGGGATCTCATCGTCATGGCGGCGGCGACGCCGCTCAGCCCGAGCGTCGACCCCACCGACAAGTCGATGCCGCCGGTGATGATGACGTACGTCTGCCCCATAGCCAGCAACATGACAGGCGCCCAGTCCTGCAGGATGTTGGCGAAGGCGAACCGGGTGAAGAAGAGCGGGTTCATCGTCGTGAAGAAGACCACCATGACGACCAGCACGCCGAGCAGGATCACGTCCTGCCGCAGTAGTACCGCTTTCAGGCGCGCGCCTCGGGTCTCAGTCGCGTCCTGCTGCATCGTGTCGGCCGTCATGGCAATCCCTCCTCGTGACGATTCGCCGCTGTTACCGATTACTTGGCCGGGTACTGGTACTGCTCGGTCTCGGCCAGGTTGTCCCTGGACATCACCACGTTCGACATCACGACGTCCTTCTCGATCTTGTCGACGTTCTGGTTACGAATCGTGTCCACCAGGTTCTGCAGCGCGAGTGCGGCCTGATCGCCGGGCTTCTGAGCAACGAGGGCGCTGAAGACACCGGCCTTCAGGTCGGCCACCTGGTTCTCGTAGGCGTCGTAGCCGATGAGCTTGACCTGGCCGGACTTGCCCGCGTTGCGCAGTGCGGCGACGGTACCGGTGCCGGACGTTCCGTCCACGGCGAAGATGCCCTTGAGGTTCGGGTGCTTCAGCAGGATCGTGTTGACGGCGGAGGTCGCCCTGGCCGGCTGGCTGTTGGCGTACTCCTTGCCGACGAGCGTGATGTCCGGGTAGTTCTTCAACTCCTCGGTGAAGCCCTTCTCCCGCAGCTGGTTGGTGGTCGCCGTCGGCGAGCCAGACATCAGGAAGACCTCACCGGACTTGCCGATCTGCTCGGCCAGGGTCTTGGCCGCCTGCCGGCCACCCTCAACGTTGTCGCCGGTGATAGCCGAGGTGAGGTAACTCTGGTCGGTGACCGTGGTGTCGACGGTCACGACCGGGATCTTGGCCGACTGCGCCTTGGTGACGCTGGGCTGGAGCGCGTCCGGATCGGTGGGGACGAGGACGAGCCCGTCCACCCGCTGGGTGAGCATCGAGTCGACGAACGGGATCTGCGACTGGGGTGAGTACTCGCCCGGCGCTCCCTGCCGCAGCAGCTTGATGCCCAGCTCCTTGGCCTTCGCCTCAGCACCGATCTGCATCGCCTTGAAGAACGGGTCGGAGGCGATGCCCGGGACGAACCCGATGGTCAGCTGCTTCCCGTCGTCACCGCCGTTCGCGGTCGAGTCGTCGCCGCAGGCGGCCATCGAGAAGGCGAGGGCGCCGGCCATGGTTACGCCGATAACTGTCCGGAGGGTTCTCTTCATGCCACGTGCTCCTTTGTCGGGTTGATCTGGCCGACCGCAGGGCGTTCGGCCCCCCCCATGTCCAGGTGGGCCGTACTGCGCCGTCGGATAGCCCCCACCAGCACTTCTCTTCTGCGCAACCGCTTGCGCGCCGAGATGATGGCGGAACTCTATCCACGCGCAACCGCTTGCGCAAGGGCTTGCGCTTGGCTAGATTGAGGCTCCTCGCAGTAAGCCGGCAACCGCAGGACAGGTGGCCGCACGGGAAAGAGGCAGAGCGCGAGTGGCAACGATGGCAGAGGTGGCACGGATCGCCGGGGTATCGACGACGACCGTGTCGCACGTGCTCAACAAGACCCGCAAGGTCGCCCCGGAAACCGAGGAACTCGTCCGCAAGGCGCTGGAGTCGACCGGGTACCGGCACAATCTCGCGGCCCGAGCCCTGGCCACCCAGTCGACAGACACCATCGGGCTGGCGATGTCCGTGGTCACCAACCCGTACTTCGCCGCGCTCATCCGGGACATCGAGCGGCACCTGCGCCGGGCAGGGTACACGCTGATCCTGGCCGACACCAACGACGACCCCGAGGTCGAGTTGGACGTGATCAACCACCTGCTGGCGCGGCGGGTGAGCGGGCTCATCGTGAATCCACTCGAAGGCAACGAGGAACTTACCCAGTGCCTGCGGAAGCTGCTTGACGACGAGTTGCCGACCATCTTCCTCGACCGCCGGTCGACCCTGCCGGGCGATCAGGTGTACTCCGAGTGCGTGGACTCGATCCACCACCTCACGGCCCACCTGGCGACCCAGGGACATCACCGGATCGGCTACGTCAGCGGCGCCATGAGGGAGATGTCCGCCCAGGACCGGCTCACCGGGTACCGCAAGGCCGTAGCGGAGCTGGGGCTGGCGACCGATCAGGGCCTCGTCATCGCCGGTGAGTCCGACGAACGCGTCGCGGAGCAGCGTCTCGTCGAACATCTCGCCTCGGACGAACCCGCCACCGCCCTGGTCATCTCGAACAACCAGATGACCCTCGGGGCGATGCGAGCCATCCGCCGTGCCGGACTGAAGGTGCCCCGGGACATCGCCGTGATCTGCTACGACGACTTCGAGTGGGCCGACCTGTTCGATCCCCAGATCTCGGCGATGGCGCAGGACGCCGCCACGCTTGCGTCGAGCGCCGTCGAGCTTCTGCTCGCCCGGATCCGGCAACCGGACCGCCCGCCGCAGTCCGTGGTGGTGCCGGCCGCCTTCCGGCACCGAGACTCGTGCGGCTGCGGACGCGAGAAGTACCAGGAACACGGGAAAGCAAACAATGTCCAGGCCACCCGCTGAGGCGCTCACGCTCGCCGGACTCGCCGACCGCGCCCGGGCGTTGTCGGTGGGATCCGACCGGACGCTCATCGGGATCGTCGGACCGCCCGGTGCCGGCAAGAGCACCGTGGCGGAGGCCCTCGTACATCAGCTCGGTTCGGACGCCGTCCTGGTCCCGATGGACGGCTTCCATCTGAGCAACGAGGTCCTCGAATCGCTGGGACGCCGGGACCGCAAGGGCGCTCCGGACACCTTCGACGCGGACGGCTACGTTGCCCTCCTCCGCCGGCTGCGGGAACAGGTCGACGAGATCGTCTACGCTCCGGCGTTCCGGCGCGACATCGAGGAGCCGATCGGTTCGAGCATTCCGGTGCCCCGCGCGACACCGATCGTGGTCACCGAGGGCAACTACCTGCTGCTCGACACGCAGCCTTGGAAGCTCATCCGCGACCTTCTCGACAGCACCTGGTACCTGGAGGTGGACGAGACGGTGCGCCTCGAACGGCTCATCGCCCGCCACGTCGCCTTCGGAAAGGCCCCCGACGCGGCCCGAGCCTGGGCCGAGGGCAGCGATCAGGCCAACGCGGCCACCATTGCCGAATCGAGCCGGTACGCCGACCTGCTGCTCCGCCTCGCGCCGGCCGCCGCCTGACGAGGCGTCATCCTGCAGGGCCCAGCCGCCCACGGACCGGCTTTTGCTTGCTCGGGGGCGGTCTGCAGCGGCTGGGCCAGCGCCTCGGTGCTCAGGCACCCGCCGCCGCGCCGACGATGAACCGCCGTGGTTCACCCGTTCGGCGATCTCGCCGTTGGACAGGCCCTTGCGACCAGGGCGACGGCCTCGCGTTCGCGGGCGGTCAGCTGCGCCAGCGCGCCGGTGTCGGACCGCGGCGGTGGCTGAGCGACATACCGGGCGATGAGCTTGCGGGTGATCGCTGGTGCGAGCAGCGCGTCGCCGCGTGCGGCGACGCGGACGGAGTGCAGGAAGTCCTCCGGCTGGATGTCCTTGACGAGAAACCCAGCCGCGCCGGCTCGCAGGGCGTTGAAGACGTACTCGTCCAGGCCGTAGTTGGTCAGGATGACCACGTGCACCCCTGCCAGGGCCGGGTCGGCGGCGATGCGTCGGGTCGCCTCGATGCCGTCGACGACGGGCATCTGGATGTCGATGAGCGCGACATCGGGCAGGTGCCGCTGGGCAAGCATCACCCCGTCACGACCGTCGGCGGCCTCGGCCACCACCACGATGTCGTCCTCGGCATCGAGCAGCGCGCGGAACCCACTGCGGATCAGCGGCTGGTCGTCGACCAGCAGGACATCCCCTTCGGCGAAGACCGCGGCGCACCACCCACCACCTGGCTCGACAACAAAGGCCTCGTCGGCGGCACCGCAGCCGACCACCGGTCGCAAACCGGGGTTCGTGTGCTCCGGGTGTGGTCCTGGGCTGGGAGAACGGCGGTCCGGGGAACGTGGGTGAACGGGGGCCACTCCCTGCCACCCCAGGTGAACCCGCAGGTCGCTAGACTAGGCCCTCGCGCCCTCGTAGCTCAGGGGATAGAGCATCGGTTTCCTAACCCGACGCTCCGTTTGTGTCCGCAGGCTAATGACCTGCGGCTTTTCGTTTTCGACCTGTGCGTGCCGGTCGCTTAGCGGCCTTGCTGCGATCGTTTGCCGAAGATCAGCTGGAGCGTTATGGGTCCTGCGAGTGCAGGCTTGTCGCTGCCGCGAGCTGAGAGTGGAGCCATCCTTGGCTGCGGCGGACTTCTTGGTGCATGCATCGGTAGACCACGAGCGCAGGACGCCGTCCGGGCGGCAACTGAGCGCCGGGAGGTCAGCTGACGGAGCCGTCAGGTCGAGCGGGTTCCTCCTCGCCGAGCAGTTCACGGCGCCATTCGGCGAATCGGCTACGGAGATCGTCCAGCCCTCGGCCGGCGACGCCGTACTGGGCGAAGTCGTCAGGATCGAGCAGGGCGGCTTGTCCGAGAGCGTCGGCGAAGACGCGCCGGTCGAAACCACGGTCGGCGCTCTGCGCGAGGGCGAGGAGGGCTTCGCGGGTGTAGCGGCCGGATCGGAGCGTGGCGTCGATGTCGATGAAGTCACGAGCGAAGGCTCGCCCGTAGAGTGCGCTCATCTTGTTCGCGACCGCGTCGTCAGGGTGGAGTACCGGTCCGATCGCCATGAGGATCGGTTCGTTGGCGCGCCAGTCCACGCCGAGTTCGACCTTGGAAATCCGCACGCCGTCGGTGACAGCCAGCCGGGCGAATGTGTCGTACTGCCGCTCGGTCTCGACGGTCAGGCCGTCGTCTCGGTAGGCGTGCACGACGGCGGTGACCGCGGCGGTGAACTCCTTGCGGCGGTCCCAGGCGGTGAACAGGTCGACGTCCTCGCTGGGCCGCTCGACAAGCCCGGCGGCCTGGACCGCGTAACCGCCGGCCAGAGCGAAGCCGTATCGATCGGCGGCCCCGAGCCCGGTACGGGCGAGGCGTTCGTGGAAGGGGTCCACCGCTATGCCGCGTTGCTGCGGGTTGCGGCGAGTTCGGGAAAGGCTTCCTCCCAGCGTTGGCGGAGCTGGGGTGGCAGCCAGAGGGTGGGCCAGAGCCGCCGGAGGAGGTCGGCGTCGAGCCAGGTGTTCAGGTCCTCGACCGTACTGGCTTCGGTGAGCACCACCTTGTACATGCTGGCCATGCGTGCGGTCCGGTTCAGGTCGTACTCGGCGTGCCCGGACCAGTCGAGATGACGGGGAAGCGTCACCGTGCCTTCGGTCGGGCCGTGCAGTTCGGCAAGGGTTTCGGCCACTACGTAGGGCCTCCGGTCACCGTAGGGCCGGTAGTCCGCCGGCGGCTGGGGTGAAGTCCTGCGTCGGCTGAGGTTGGTCGCCCGCCGGACTTCCGGTCGTAGCGCCTGACGGATCGTCTCCCGGCTGTATCCGGTGACCCGCTGCAGGTCCACCGGCCGCCAGCCGGCCGCATGAAACGCCCGCAGCTGCTCGTCCCGCTCGGTCAACGCCTCCGCCCGCGTCGCCTCGTACCTGGAGACAACCGCATGCAGCTCATCCTCGGAGAACCGACCCATGCCCGTCAGCCTACTACGCTAGGCCCAGCACGCTTGGCTTCTTTACCACATCCTCGCAACCGGCGGGTAGGGCTACGGGCGGTGCACGCCCGCAAGCCCAGCCTGCTCGAGCGCCTCAACCTCGCAGGCCTCGATACCTGAACAGACCGGAGCGACCGCCGCCCACACCCACACATGTGTCTTCACCACATCGATGCTCGCGGCGGCGAACACGGCGTCGAACGACGCGGTGAACTTGGCGTCGCGGTCGCGGATCAGGAGCCGGAACCCTGTCATGCGCTCGCCGAGGTCCAGCACCTGGTTGCGGGCCTGCTGGGTGGTCCAGGCAGCGGTCGGGTGTTCGGTGACGCCGAGGATGTGTACCCGTCGGGTCGTGATCTCCATGACGAAAAGCACGTACAGTCGCCGCAACGTGACGGTATCGATGTGGAAGAAGTCGGTCGCCAGCAGCCCGGCTGCCTGAGCGCGCAGGAACGTTCGCCAACTGGTGTCGATCTCGCGCGGGGCGGGACCGGCCCTCGAGCCGACGAGGATGCGACGGATGGTGCCGGCGCCGACCCGATAGCCGAGCCCGACGAGCTCACCTTGGATGCGCCGGTGCCCCCAGCCGGGATTCTCCCTGGCCAGCCGCAGGACCAGGTCCCGCAGGTCGTCGCTGATCGGCGGGCGTCCGGGACGGTTCGGGTGCGTCCAATGCCGGCGAACCAGGCGGCGATGCCAGGCCAGCAGGGTGGCCGGGGTGACGATCCGATGTTTCCACAACTCCCGCGGCAGCGCCCGGACCAGCGCGGACAACACCGCCCGCTCCGGCCACGACAGCCGCGGCCGACCGACCTGACGCCGCAATACCGCCACCTCATGGCGCAGCACCAACAACTCGGCGACCAGCGCAGACTCGCTACCGCGTGGCCTGCGGCAACCAGCCGAACACCCGCACCGCACCCAGGTACAGCAGCCGAACCAACACGCCTGCCATCATGCGTCACTATCGCGAAACAGCAGCTCACGGACTGTGCGACGAGTTTTGGCACCGCACAAGGTACCTGGGGCGCAGGAGTGGCTGAAGCGGGCCGGCGTCCGGGCGGCGGTCCGTGCCGGCCAGGTCCGGCGTCCTTCTACGTCTACTCCCACTGAGCCTGACCATGCGGCAGATCGGCCCGCTGTTCGGGGTGTCGCACTCCGCCGCGCACCGGGTCATCGACACCGTCGGACCCCTGCTCGCCCTGGCGCCGGGCCGCCGGCGGCGGGTCGACCAGATCACCATCGTCGACGGCACCCTCATCCCGACCCGGGACCACCGCCTGGCCGCCCCGAGCAAGAACTACCGCTACAGCACGAACCTGCAGGTCGCCATCGACGCCCACACCCGCCTCGTCGTCGCCCTCGGCGATCCGCAACCCGGCAACCGCAACGACACCATCGTCTACCGCACCAGCGGCATCGACCAGAAGCTGGCCGGACGGCCGGTCATGGCCGACGGCGCCTACCGCGGCAACCCCGACGTGATCATCCCGTACCGCAAACCCGCCGACGGCAGCGAACTACCCGACTGGAAGGCCGACCTGAACAAGCAACACCGCACCGTCCGAGCGCAGGTCGAACACGTACTGGCCCGCATGAAGTGCTTTTGTCCGGTGCCGCCGCCAGCTACCAGGCCGTCGCCAGCGGATGGCAGCACCGGCAATGCCCAGTCACCCTGCCCGGCCCCGGCTCCCTGTGGTGCACCGCCCCAGATCTGGACCGCTGGCTTGCCCACCTCTGGCACGAATGGCACCATTCGGCCGACGACGCGTTTCCGTTCGAACCGGACCTGAGCTACCGGCCCAGCGACCACCTACCGTACACGTATGGCGCCGGACTGTACGCCGATCCTCGCCCCGGACGCACCGCCGTCTTCCACTACGGCCACGAACAGGGATTTTCCGCCGCCGCCCACCTCACCACCTCAGGGCGCCGCGTCATCTGCCTGTCCAACCACGCCGGGATTACCGCCGACCACGTGATCGCCACTGCCCTCGCCGACCTCACCCCCGGCCTCAGCCGACCCCGGTGAGCTTCTGTCTCGCGTCCTGCGCAGCCGTTCCGCACTCGAAGCCACATTGCTGGAAAGCATCGATACCGAAGCGCCCCACACCACACTCCTCGGAACCTACGTCTGCGACGAGGTGCCCGGCACCGTACGCCTGACCCGCAGCGCGGGCTCGCTGTACCTATGGCGTCGGGGAACCCGTGACTACACCTGTCACCTGCCGGTGCAGCAGACCCGTACGCCGCGAACGGCTATACGCTCACGCTCCCGACCCCTTCGGCGGACGAAAACAGGCCGCCGCCCGACGGCTTCATTCTCGACCTCGACCGCGCACCAGGACTGCAGTACCGACGAAGCTCTGACTAACCAACTCACCACAGGGCCACAGTCAGCCCCGGGACGCGGCTCGCATCCGCCGGGCTCAGAGAGACCATCAACACACCACCGCGATCCTGCTCATACATCCTGACCGCGACGCAAATGGATTCGACAGCCGACCGCACCTCCGATGCTTGGCACATCTGCTCCCGCTGACGCGGCAGATCGGTCAGGAGCGCAACACTGTGCATGTATGCCGCAGCCAGTCACGTCGTCGCCGATTGGAGACTGTTCCACGTGTCGAACATCGAGGAGATCAACGCTGAGTTGGGTGCCCTGACAGCCGGCGCCGACAGGGCCCGCGGCCTCACTGCTGCGGCCGGTAACCAGGCGCAGGAGGTCGGTGTTCGTGCTGCGGGCGCTGGCTTCGCGGCGGTGGCCGTTGGAATGGTCCGGGTCCGCGACGCGATCGCGGAGATCCAGGCTGGTCTGGGCCGTCTATCCACGTCGGTCGGGGAGGCGGCGCAGGCTGCTGCGGCGGTGCCTCGTCAAGGCACGCCGCAGGAGACGATCGCCGGGCTGGCACCGGTGGGGAGTGCTCTGGACAGCGCCCGCGATGCGGGGACAGGTGTGATCGGTCAGGTCGGTGAGGCGCAGCAGCTCGTCACGGCCGTCTTGCACGGTGGGGAGCCAGGTCCCCTGTTGCAGGCTCTGGAGGGCGCCAAGCAGGTCGTGGTGCTGATCGTTCAACGTACCGGCTCCACCCGACAGGTCATCGAGGCGGCGGCCGCCGAAGCCCGGCGGCTGGGGTCGTCGGGAAACTGACCGGGGCTGGCGGTCCCACGCCGGCCAGCCCTACCTCCGACGCTGCCGACGGCCCGACTACGACAGCACCCACCGCGGGTGACCCCGACTTCCCTGGATCGGGCCCCACCCCGTGGAGCAGGCTGCCCACCGGCGTTCCCGGCGGCTCGCCGACCGGACCACGGACCAGGATCCCGCCGCAGCAGGACGACGCGGTACGGCGCTCGCTCGAGTTGGAGAACGAGTGCGCCGACACTCTCGCCCACGACGGCTACCGCGTGCACCAGAACCCGACGCGGCGGGAAATCGCCGACGCGCGCCAGGGCACCGGCGACGTGGGAAATCCCGACAAGGAGCCGGACTACCTCATCGAGGGCCACGTCTTCGACTGCTACTCGCCCACCCCCGGCAAAGCGGTCCGCGGGGTATGGACGGAAGTATCGGAGAAGGTGGCCAGGCAGCAGACCCAACGGGTGGTGTTGAACCTGCACGACTGGCGTGGCGACATCACCGCCCTACAGAAGCAGTTCGACAACTGGCCGATCCCGCACCTCAAGGAACTGGCAGCGGTGACCCGAAGCGGTGCGATCATTCAGATCATCCGACGAGACTGAGAAAGCAGGCAGACGTGGGCATCGAGTACCGACTGACACTGGCCGGCGACATCCCGCTGGAGCACCTCGCTCCCCTCGTCGCCCCGCACGGCGTCGAGGAGTCGACACTGCCCGGCTACCCCCGGCTCCTCACCGCCGACCTCGCAGAAGAGCTCGGCTACACCATCACCATCTCCGGCGGCAAGCACGGCTACTTCGATGCCGAAGACGATGACGGAACCCAATGGGAGTGGGAACCCGACACGTATGCAAACGTCGTCTTCCATCTGCGCAAGAACGACCCACCCGAGGACGTGGTCCCCAACATGGTGTCGGCCGTCGCCCGTGTCCTCGACAGCGGACAGGAAGACGCCGCACTCGTACTCAACGGCAACTGGCTCCTGCTGACGCGAGCCGCAGGAGAACTACACGAACACCGGCCATCGTGGTGGGACACGTACCGCGTTAGCGGAATGATCATGCGGTAGGCCGGTTCCACACCGCAGGAAAGTCCGCTGTGACCGCAAGAACCGGCCGGCTCTCACCCAAACTCCGGCAGCAACCCATCTCGCTGAGGACACCCAAGTACTTCACCAGATCGTTGTGAGCATCCTGAGCGCCAACACGTGCCCATGGGTAGCTGGAGCGATCCGGCATGAGCCAGCGGGACCGGCTGAGGCTCCACAGCCATTCCTGCGGAGGGAAGCTGCGCAGCTGACAGCCGCGGTCGAAGCCCGTTCGGCCTGGCTCGCCGCCACCTCGACGCGCTACAGCAGCGGCGATTTCGTGGACGCGACTGTCGCCGACACGCGACTTGGCTCGTGGGATCTCTCGGGCGAGGCAGCGCCGACCTACAGCAACATCGACCTCGTCGTGGCCGCCCGAATGTCCGACCTGCCGCTCGCGTCCGCGATCAGGGCCTTCAACGGGCTCAGGAATCGGAATGCCTGTCCTGCGGCGTGCCGGGCCTCGCTGGTTCGTCAAGGGGGCCACAACTACCACCGCCGCGGCTGTACGCCTCGATGCTCACGACCAGATCACGGTGTGCGCGCCGCACGGCCTCGACGACCTGCTCGACGGGGTGTGGCGCCGCAACCCGACCAGGGTCAGCCCCCGGAGACGTCCCGGCAACGACTCGCCCGACACCGCCTCGCCGAACGCTGGCCCGGCGTCGGCGTCGAGACATGAGCTAGCGCTCGAAGCCCGTGGAGGGACGCCGCTCACGCGCGCTCCTGTCGGCCGGCGACTCCCCGGTCGGTGGATCGGGCGGCACCCATGATCTTGCGTGATGTGCGCGGTGTGTGCTCTCCAGCGGATGCCAACCCGGGTGAACCGGTGCCAACGCGGGTCACTGCGGCGACCGCTGGTCGCAACCCGGGGTTCGTGTGCTCGGGCTGTGCTCCTGGGCTGGGCGAACGGGGGTCCGGGTGACGCGGGTGAACGTGGGCGACTCCCTGCCACCCCAGGTGAACGCCCGGGTCGCTAGACTAGGCCCTCGCGCCCTCGTAGCTCAGGGGATAGAGCATCGGTTTCCTAAGACGACGCTCTATCTGTACCCAGAGGCTCACTACCTGCGGGTTCCTATTCCGTCTTCACGTTACCGGGTCGCACACGCGCATTGCTGTGCTCGCTTGCCGAAGATCAGCAGAACAAGCGTAAGTCCTGCTCAGGACATGCTTCAGTCGGTCCAACGCGTCCTTGCCGAGATCCGGCGAAGCTGCCGCGCCGCGTCAGCCTACGGTGCCGCAAGAGCGTGGGCCAGCAGCGCGGCGAGTTTGGCTGCGCGTGCCGGGTGGTGATGACCGACCCAGAGAACTCGTCCGATGAGGTATTGGGCGAAGTCGGGGTGGCCCGTCCGGTTCTGCATGGCGAGGCCGGTGCGGGCGGCGTTGTGGAGGATGGCGCGGAGCTGGTCGTATTCGTCGCGTGGTGTGGCGGGGTGTTGGTTGACGACGAGTCCGGCGAGGAGTTGCCGGTCGGCGCGCCCGCGGATGCGGGTCTTGGCTGGGTGGGCTTGGAAGCCCTCGTCGCGGGCGATGTCGGTGACGGCGGTGATCAGGTCGTGGATTCGGCGGGTGGTGAGGTTGCCGGAGAAGGCGAGGTCGTCGGCGTACCGGGTGTAGGTGATCTCGAAGGCGTCGGCGAGGCCGGTGAGGCGTCGGTCGAGCCGGTAGGCGCACAGGTTGGCCAGTGCGGGTGAGGTGGGCGCTCCCTGGGGGAGGTGGCTGGTGCGCAGCGCCGCGAGCCGTGCCGACCGGTGCTGCAGGTCGTGAGGTGCCTGGCGGAGGACGGGGTGTGGGGTGCGGGTGGTGCAGAGTCCGGTGAGGGTGTGGGCGACGGGTTCGGGGTAGCCGGCGGTGCGGAACAGTCCGTAGACGCGGGTGGCGGGGATATGGGTGAAGAAGGCGAGCAGGTCGATCCGGACGACGACCGGCTGCGCGGTGTGGGCGGCGGCGAAGGTGTGCGCGGAGCGGCCGGGTACGAAGCCGTGCGCGGCGGTGTGGACCGGGATGGGGCCGAGTATTTCGGCGAGGAGCCGGCGTTGCAGGGCGCGGAGCCGTGATTTGGGCGCCTCGATCAGCCGGCCGCCCCCGGTCCACCGGTAGTGGTAGTGGTGCAGCCGGTGAGCGGTGGCGCGCCGGTTCATGGCGCGTCGGTCGGCGTACCAGTCGAGGTGCTCGATGCTCAGGTCGAGCATCGCGGCCAGGCCGCCGACGGTGTCGATGACGGGGGTGCGCCAGGGACGGCGGACGGTGCGGGTCGGTGCCACGGGCCGCGCGCGGATGACAATCGGCCGGTCGTGCTGGCGGGCGGCGACGACTGCTGCGTGTAGCGGGTCGAGGGTGGTCAGGAAGTCGGCCAGTTCGCGTGGCCGGTCGGTAGGTGGGTGGGGGTAGGCGACCAGAACGGCGTCGGTGACCGGCCACAGCCATCGGCGTCGGACGCCGAGGACGAGGCCGCCGCGGTCGACGAGATCGGCGCGGCGCCAGTCGTCGCCGGCGAGGAACGCGTCGGCGAGCGCGGTGGCGAGGGCGTGGATGGTGGTCACGGCCAAGCCGGGATGGATGGCGGCGTGTCCCGACGATGCCCGGTCGTGCGGGTGCACAGGCTCGCGGAGCGTGCCGACGCACCTGTGGTGTAGTGCCGAGGTGAGTGTGACGTCCCCGGGGTTGCCCCGGAGAGACCGTGACCGCGCCCCGCCTGGGGGAGCGGCCTGGTCAGCTCGGGACACGCTGCCATCCGTGCAGCGTAGCTGTCGTTGCCGCCGGCGTTGCTTATGCCCCAAAGGCCCGCCGCCCCGAACTCTCCGTCCTCCCTGACCGGCAGTCTTCGGAACAGCGGTGGCGATGTCGTCACAGATCAGCAGGTTGCGCAGCTCGGGAACCTGCACCCGGCGGCTTTCAGCGTGCCGCCGACATCCTGCTGAAGCCTCCCGCCGAGCCCGCCTTATTGCAGGTGGAACCTCTCGTTCACGGCGAGGGCCGCGAGCTGCTGCACGGAGAACGGCAGCGTGGTCAGGCCCGGCCGTTCGTCATCGAGGTTCGCGCCCTGTGCGACGAATACCACCACGCCGTCCGGGTGCCGGTAGGCCGCCCACTGGTCGAACCGGTCGTCGCGGCCGGGTCGGATTACCACGCCGACCTGCGCCGCTGCCACGGTCTCCACCTGGCACTCACCCTGCATGCCCCAGAACTGGCGGGCTAGCGCGCACGGCTCGGCCGGTAGCTGATTGCCCGCGGTGTGCACCTCGACGAGCAAAGGCCCCATCCGCTCACCCTTGGCCAGTGCGGCCGAGGACATGTAACCCCACACGTCGACACCGTTGACCTTGTCCTCGAACTGCGCCTGGTGCGTCCGCAGCGGCATCTGGTCAGCGGGCTGGTTCGCCGGGTTCTCCGGCGCGGTGTAACCGGCGGGCACGACGGAGATGATCTCGTCGAGTAGCCGGATTCCCTGGTCGTATCTGGAGCCTGCTCGCGCGGTGCGGTCCTCCTGCGGGTGGCCGTCCGGTCCGGTCGGCCACGGCTGGGCGGTGTCCTTCGATGACGGAGGCGGGGCGGCCTGCGGCGCCGGACCCGCCGGGCTGTGGCCGCCGGCATCGGGGGTGAACATCGTTGCGGCGCCAGCGACCGCCAGAATCGTCGCCACCGATCCGGCGCAGGCCCACAGGGTTCGGCGGCGGCTGCGTGCGCGTCGGGCGGCGCGCAGCGTGGCGGTCGTAGCCATCGGTGGCGGCGGGGTGCTGGTCGCCATCTCGCTACGTAGCGTCTCGCGCAGGTCGTCCTCGTTCATCGTCTTCCCTTCTCGATCCCGCTGTGGGTGGGTGACAGGAGGTCCCGCAGCATGTCCAAGCCGCGGGAGGCTGCGGCGGCCAGTGCCTGGAGCATCACTAACCGGTTCTCTGGCGAGTCGGGCGGTGCCGGTCGCTCGGCGTCGTCCCCGCCCACCCGCTCCCGCCGCCACCAGCCGCGGCGCCGCTCGTCGAGAAGGTCCGGATCAGGATCTGGCGCACGTAGGCGTCCAGCACCTCATGGCGCGAGACCCGGCTCCAAGCCAGGTAGAGCTTGGTGAACGCGGTCTGAACCAAGTCCTCCGCCCGGTGCCAGTCGCCGCAGAGCAGATACACGGTGCCACGCATTGCGTCAGACCTCGCCGCGAAATACTCCGCGAACGCCGCGTCGCGATCACCCATCCAGGCCTCCGATCCCCGATTCGAGATAGTCACGTAAAGTCCGGCGCGCAGGGTTGCTCCTGGGAGGGAATTTCTCCGTGCCGCCAGGTCTGGCCGGACGCGGGAGACGGAGCGATGCCAGGCAGGGCGCCTTGAGCGCATGCTGTGAGAGATGAAGGTTCACCCGGCGCAGCCCCGGACAGGCTGGCCAAGGTGGGAAACGGCCGTGATCAGCGCGGACAAGCTGCCCCGCATGCAGCTTAATGAGTGACTTCCTGACAGAGGTGCCTTTCGCGCCATACTGCCTAGCTGCGTCAGACTCTCGCGGCACGCGGCTCCTGTCAGAGAACCGTTTCGCCGAGTGATGCGTCCTAACCTTGCGTGATGGACGTGGACGACGAGGAGCTGTTGCGCCTCGTCGGGAAGGGTGACCGCGGGGCATTCGACGTGCTGTATGCGCGTAACGCGCCGTGGTTGGTGCTGCGTCTGCGCCGCCGGTGCCGGGATCCGGAGTTGGTCCGGGAGGTGGTGCAGGAGACGTTCCTGACGGTGTGGCGGGCCGCAGCCGGCTACCGCGGGGACGGTGCGGCGGTGGGCTGGCTGTGGTCGGTGGCGGCCGGTCGGTTGATCGACGCGCGGCGGCGTGCGTTGGTCCGTCCGCAGAGTGTGGGGGCACCGGGCGACGACGTGCTGGCGTGGTCTCCGTCGGCGGAGGACGAGGCCTTGGCCGGTGCGTACGACGCCGAGTTGGAGCGTGCGCTGCACCGGTTGGCTCCGGAGCTGCGGGCGGTGTTGCAGGCGACGGTGCTGGATGGCCTGACGGTGCGCGAGGCCGCGGTGTTGCTGGGTGTACCGGAGGGCACGGTGAAGACCCGGGCGATGCGGGCACGTCGCGAGTTGAGGGAGGCGCTGTCGTGACCGGTTTCCATGTCGACGCCGGGGTGCTGGCGGCGTACGGCGAGGGGCGTCTCGCTGACGTCGACGCGTGGTCGGTGGAGGCGCACCTCGACCGCTGTGCGGCCTGCCGGACGAGCATCGCATCGGATGCGTCGACGGCTCTGGCGGTGGAGGCGGCCGCGGTGGCGCTGGGCGGCCGGTTGCCGACGCAGGGGCGGGTGCGGCGGGCGACCGGGTGGCGGCGGGTCAGGGTGTTGGTGGGTGCGGGGCCTGCGGCGCGGGCGGCGTGGTTGCTGTCGGTGGCCGTCACCGGGGTGCTCACCGCGGGGATGGCAATCAGCGCGACCGTGGTCCCGCCGTGGCTGCTCCTGCTGATCGCGCCAGCGCTGCCCGCTGTCGGTACGGCCCTGTCGTACGGGCCGCAGACCGATCCGTTGCACGACCTGATCGCGGGGACACCGCAGGGCGGCCTGCGGATCGTGCTGTGGCGCACGCTGGCGGTCCTCGCGGTCGCGGCGCCCGTCGCGGTCCTGGCCGGCGCGGTGACGGGCATCGGTACGCCGGGGTTGTGGCTGCTTCCCTGTGTCGCGTTGACGGTCCTGACGTTGGCGCTCGGCTCGCTGGTCGAGCCCGCGTACGCCGCGCTGGTGGTGGCCGGGGCGTGGGCGGTGGTGGTGCTGGCGCCGCCGGTCAGCGGTCTGGCGGTCCTGGTGTCGAGCGTCCCGGGATGGCTGGGGGTCACCGCGGTGGCCACGGTGGTGGTGTATGTGCGTCGGGAACGGGTGGGAAGGCAACCGGCATGACGACGGTGAGCGTCGACGGCCTGCGGGTCAGCTACGGCAAGCGAGTCGTCTTCGACGACCTGGACCTCGAGCTCGGAGTGGGCGTGCACGGGTTGCTCGGCTCGAACGGCGCCGGCAAAACCACCCTGATGCGGGTCCTGGCCACGGTCCTGCGACCCGACCGGGGTGCGGTCCGGCTGCTGGGCCACCACATCGGGAAACCGTCGGCGTTGCGGCAGGCGCGCCGCCAGTTGGGCTACCTGCCTCAGGCGTTCGGGTTCTATCCGCGCTTCACGGTGCGGGAGTTCGTCGAGTACTTCGCCTGGCTGAAGGAGATGCCGCCGGCGCGAATTCCGCTGGCGGTGGACCGGGCGATCGAGCGGGTCGGGCTGCTGGATCGCGCCGACGACCGGATGAAGCACCTCTCCGGCGGGATGCTGCGTCGCGTCGGCATCGCCCAGGCCATCGTGAACGACCCGCGGCTGCTGCTGTTGGACGAGCCGACCGCCGGCTTGGACCCGGAGCAGCGGGTGCAGTTCCGGGCGCTGCTGCGGGAGTTGGGCCTGGACGCAGTCGTCCTGGTCAGCACACACCTGGTCGAGGACGTCGTGGCGGCGTGCATCCGGGTGAACCTGGTCGACGGCGGGCGGCTGGTCTTCACCGGCCTTCCCGAGGAGCTGATCGCCGCCGGTGGGGACGGCGACAGCGGCGACTCCCCCATCGAGCGCGGCTACACGGCGGTGCTGCGCGGTGCGCGGACGGCACCGCGGTGAAGCGCGCGCTGAGGGCGGAGCTACGCCGCGGTACGGCGCCCTTCGCCGCTGCGGCGATGTTCGGCGCCGGCGTGTGGATGCTGGCCGTGCACCCGGACGACTGGGCCGGCCGGTGGGCGGGCCTCGCGAACTACCTGCGGGTGTCGCTGCTGATTCTGTGCGCTCTCATGATCGCTGCCGGGGCGTGGCAGTCCGGGCGGGAACGGCGGCGCGACATCGACGAGCTGATCGCCTCCACCCCCCGCCCGGGCTGGCAACCACTGGTGGTGGCCTGGCTCGCCGTAACCGTGGCCGGCGCCGCCGGACTGCTGCTCGCGTTCGCAGGGGCGGCGGTGCTGATCGCCCGGGTCGCGACCTACACCGGCGGAGGCTGGTGGTGGACGCTGACCGTCGGTGTCCTCGCCCTGACCGCCGCCGCCGCGGTCGGCCTCCTCGTCGGCCGGCTCGTACCGCTGCGGGTGGCGGCCCCGATCGCCGGCCTCGCCACATACCTCGGCCTGGCCATCATCACCTACTGGGACGGCACGCCCGCCGCGTGGCTCTCACCGGTCTACGGCGGCTGGGCGGTGTACTCACTCGTTCCCGGCCGGGTCACCGTGTTGCAGGCAGCCTGGATGGTGGCCCTGACGGTCCTGCTGCTCGCCGCCGCCGCGCGGCAGCGGCGAGCAGCCCTGCTGGCCGGCGGACTCGCCGTCGCCGTCGCCGTGCCGATCACCACCGGGCCGGGCACCCACCGCCTCCCGGCCGACCCGGCCGCGGTCGAGCTGGTGTGCACGAGCAGCGGCCCGCAGGTGTGCCTCTCCCGGATCAACGCCTTCCTGATCGACGACGTCACCAAGGTTGTGCAGCCGATCCTAAGACGTCTCGACGGGATACCCGGAGCGCCCCGGCGGGCGGCCGACCAGGCCGCCCAGCCGGCCCGCCAGCCCATCGAACGGAACGACGACACGGTCTGGCTCAACCTCGACTACCAGTCCACGGCGCTGGGCGGCCTTGCCAGCCGGAAGAGCCTGCGGGCGGACTTCCGGCAGGTGACCCGGGCCAGATGTGAGGACCCGATCGGGGTACGCAGAATCGACCAGCGAATCTACCGGACCGACACCCTGGCCACCGACTGGATGCTCGACGAGGCAGCGACCCCGGACGACGTGCCCCTCACCAGGCTCCGTGCACTGCCGCAGCCGGCGCAGCGCACCTGGTTCGCCGCCTACCTCGACGCCGCCCACCGATGCGACATCCCGCAACTGATTCGCCTCGGCGAGCAGCCGTGACCAGCCGCCTGCTCACGCTGCACCTGCGCTCCCGGGGCGCGTCCATGTTCGTGGCCGGTGTCGGCATTATCACGCTGCTGGCCTGGGCCGCCGGAACCTGGCTCGCCAGCAGGCCCTACTTCGACGGGCCCGCCGCCCGCGTCCCCGTGGTCGCACTCGCGCCACTGTTGGCGGCACTACTGCTCGGGCCCACCCTCGCCGGCGCTGACGAGGACCTCGATCGCAGCACACCCCTGCCTTGGCGGGTCTGGCGAGCCGGTCACCTTCTCCTCGCCGCCCTCGTTACCGTCATGGCGCTCAGCCTGGCCGGGCTGCGGGAGTCCGACACGTTCGGTGCCCATGCACTGGTGCGCAATTCTCTCGGTTGTGTCGGATTGGTCGCTGGCGGCGCGGTGTTGCTCGGCGCGCGGCTGGCGTGGCTGCCCGCCTTCGTCTACGTGTGCGGCATCTACGCCGCCGCTCCACGCCATACCGGCGTCGTCGTCGCGGCTTGGGCGTGGCCAATCCAGCCCTCCACCACCACAGCATCCTGGCTCACCGCTGCCACGATCTTAACCGTCGGTGCGGCGGGATACGTGCACGGCGGGTTCCGCGCCCCGGCCGTCCGCCGCTCTCGTTCAAGAGGTGCGCCGTGATCTGCAACAGAGTCGGCGTGGGCGGCCATAGTGTGGTGTGAGGCATCAGGTACGGCCGTCGGACGAGGAACTGTGGGCTTCGATCACCGCCGGTGACGAGTCGGCGTTCGGTCGGCTTTTCGATCGGTACTCCCGTCCGGTCTACAACCACGCGTTCCGGTTGACCGGGTCGTGGTCGACGGCCGAGGACGTCACGCAGGCGACGTTCCTCGTCGCGTGGCGCCGCCGCCGCGACGCCCGGCTGGTGGACGGCTCGGCGCTGCCGTGGCTGCTGGTCGTCGCCACCAATGCGGTCCGCTCCGAGTGGCGGTCGGCGCGCCGGTGGCTGGCGCTGCTCCGGCGTCTACCGGCGGAGCGGTACGCCGATGGTGACCTCGCTGAGGAGGTTTCCGCGCGGCTGGACGACGAGCGGCGGATGGCCGAGGTCCTCGCTGTGGTCCGCAGGTTGCCGTCGGCCGAGCGGGAGGCGGTGGCGTTGTGCCTGTGGTCCGGAGTGTCGTACCCGGACGCGGCAGCCGTGTTGGGCATCAGCGAGGTGGCGGTGCGCTCCCGGGTCAGTCGTGCCCGCGGCCGCTTGGCCCGCCTGGTGCCCGAGGAGATCCAGGAGGGGAAGCGGTGAACGACATCCTTGACCTACCCGCGGAGCGGGACCTGCCACCGAAGTCGGCGCACGTGATGCGGGCCCGGATCCTCGGTTCTGTGCGCCCGCGCGCAGCTCGTACGCCACGGCTGCGAGCCGCCGTGGCGGGGGTAGTGCTGCTGGCCGTGGCGTCCGGTGTCGCGGCGGTGGTGTGGGAGCGGCCGGACCGATCGCCCGTGCAGGTGTTGGCCATGGGGGCCGGGGAGCTGTCGCCGACGCTGCGGGACGCGGCCGAGCGGTGCCATTGGTGGAACTCCCCGCAACGGCAGACCCGGCAGAACCCGAGCGAGCGACCCGTCCCGGTGTCCCTGGCCGATCTGGCGGTGGCCATCGAGCGGGGTGACCGCGCGCTGGTGTTGTTCATGAACGACGTCGGCTACGCCACCTGCGACGTGGAGTGGGCGGGAACGGCCCGGGAGTCCGGCGGGAGCGCCACCGAGCCGTGGCCGCACGGTGAGTGGCTGCCCGGGCCGGTGCAGCGACTGCTGCTGACCTCCACCGAGTCCGACGGCGGGGACGTCAGCGTCAGCGGCCGGGTCAGCCGACGCGTCCACCGGCTCGTACTCGACCACGGTGACGGCCACACCACCGCAGCGCGGCTCTCCGAAGGCGCGTTCGGCCTGATGACCAGCGACGCCAGACTCAAGGCCGGCAACGCCCCTGAACTGGTCAGCTACGACGCCAAGGGGACGGAGATCGACAGGCGTCCGCTGTTTCAGGCCGAAGACCAACTGGAGCACTGCTACGCGGGCCCGGACGGGAAGCGGATCTACGGCAAACCAACCAGTGGTTGCCGGCCGGCCGAGAAGTGGCGAGGCTAGCCACCGTCGGAGGCCGACTGGGGCTTCCGCGTTGGTCGTCACTCGCGGGTCAGCCCTGGTGGCAGCGCGTCCTCGTCGGGTCGGACCTGGCGGGTGTTGGCCACCGGGTCGCGTTCGAGGGTGTGGATCAGTGGCGTCGGGCCGCCGATGCAGGTCCAGGTGTCGTCCCAGAGCGCGGAGACCAGCCATGACCGGTCGGCGGGGAAGAACAAGTCGGGTAGCGCTCCGTGCGGGTGCCGGATGTGACCATCGGTGCGCCAGGTGAGAGCTTGCTCGGGACCGGCCTCGACCAGCACGTACGGCCAGTTCCAGTAGAGGAACACCCTCGGGGCGTGGGGGAAGACGACGTCGTGGGCGCCGGTGTCGAGGTAGGCCAGCCACCAGGGCTGGTCGGAGGTGTGCGTGGAGAGGCCCTCGATCAGGGCGTGCTCGTAGACGGCGGCGGTGATGTCGTCGGCCTGGTACGTGGTGGCGTAGGCGTCGAAGACCGGCGGGATGGCGGTGGTGATCGAGACGCCGGCAGTGGTGTGACCAGCGATCCAGCCCACGTCGGCGGCGGCGCCGATGCGCCAGTCCCGCCCGCCCTTGTTGACCTGCACACCGCCATTCAAGCCGCTGCAGCGATGGTTGGCGTGGGAATCAGGCCAGTCAAGGAACGGCGGCCCCGAGTCCCCGTTATGGGCAGTCACGCCGTACGCCTTCCCCGGGCTCGATCGATCCCGGCTCTCGCACATAGTGTCCGAGGCGCCGGCCAGCGACGGCGGAAGGCTGGGGTCGCCGTGCCCGCGGGGCCGGGAGTGGGGATGGCTGTGTGTGTTCCGCCGTGATCGTGGCTGAGTTTCGAGGTGCCACCCGCTCCCGCCTCGCGGACGCGTTGGTTGAACGGGCACGGCCCTCCTGGCCGTAGACCCCGATGCCCGGGAGGGGTGGGTATGGCTGCGTGTGTTTCGCCGAGATTGCTTGGCTGACGGTAGGAGATGCCACCCGCCGCTTCATCGTCTGCGAGATTCGGTAGACCGCTGATGGAGACCCGCGACCTGCGTTCGCATTGGTAGAAGGTGCCGGCAAATCCGAACCCACAGACGACGGCCCGACAGAAATCCGATCGAATGAAGGAGAGGCGCGAGGGTGGCGAAGCTGTGGATCGGCGTGGACATCGGCAAGACCCACCACCACGTCGCCGCCGTTGATGGCGACGGTCGGCTCGTCTACTCCCGCCGGGTCGCCAACGACGAGACCGCTCTCCTGGCGGTCATGGCCGAGGTGTCGACGCACGGCCGCCCGGTCTGCTGGGCGGTCGACGTCACCACCGGCCTGTCCGCGCTGCTACTGACCCTGCTGTGGCGGCGGCAGGTCCAGGTCCGCTACGTCTCCGGCACCGTCGCGTTCCACATGGCCGCCGCGTTCGCCGGAGAGAACAAGACCGACGCCCGCGACGCGGTGGTCATCGCCCAGACCATCCGCATGCGCCCCGATATCCCGATCCTGGAACCCTCCGACCGGCTCCTCGCCGAGTTGACCGTGCTGACGGGCTACCGCGCTGACCTCGTCGGCCAGCGCGTCGCCACTCTCTTCCGGTTGCAGGAACTGCTCACCGGGATCAGTCCCGCGCTGGAAAGGGCCGTGGACCTGAACCGGAAGGGGCCGATGATGGTCCTCGCCTGCTGGCAGACCCCGGCGGCGATCCGGCACGTCGGCGTCGACCGGATCACCGCCCTGCTCCGCCGCGGCCACGTCAAGAACGCCATCCAGGTCGCCGAGGCGATGGTCGCCGCCGCCCGGCAGCAGACCGTCACCCTGCCCGGCCAACGCGCCGCCGCCGTAGTCATTGGGCAAATGGCCACCGAGATCCTCGCCTTGGAGCAGCGCATCGCCGCTGTCGACGACCTCATCGCCGAGCACCTCGACCAGCACCAGCTGGCGCCGATCATCGGGAGTCTGCCCGGCATGGGCGCCCTGCTCACCGCCGAACTGCTGGTCCACACCGCCGGCATGACCGAGTACGACAGCCCTGCGAAACTCGCCGCCCACGCCGGCCTGGCACCTGTTTCCCGCGACTCCGGCACAGTTTCCGGCAACCATCGGCAGCCTCGCCGCTTTCACCGGCGGCTGCGGCACATTCTGTGGATGGCCGCCTTCACCGCCGCCAGGGAATGCCCCACCTCCCGCGCCTACTACGAGAAGAAACGCGCCGAAGGAAAGGACCACCGCCAAGCCATACTCGCCCTCGCCCGACGACGCGTCGACGTTCTCTGGGCTCTTGTCCGTGACCGAAAGACCTTTATCCGCCCGGCACAAACGGTCCGCGCCGCAGCCTGAACCAGCACGCTCCCCGCCGACGGAACCCCGGTCCCGCCGGCCGCTCGACCCTGCCCACCAAGATCAACCGGAGTCACATGGAGGCTCGGGGTGTGGTCCTGGGCTGGGAGAACGGGGGTGCGGGTGACGTGGGTGAACGTGGGGCACTCCCTGCCACCCCAGGTGAACGCCCAGGTCGCTAGACTAGGCCCTCGCGCCCTCGTAGCTCAGGGGATAGAGCATCGGTTTCCTAAACCGTGTGTCGCAGGTTCGAATCCTGCCGGGGGCACCTCGAAGATCAGCAAAAACGCCATCTGAGCAGCGGATACGTTCCCGCGTCGATCGGTCGACCTGTGCAGCCGGATGCCACCCGGAGCCGCCGTTTGCAGCCCTCCGTGCAAAATACGTGCAATGATCTTGGACGCTCGAACGCGGCTGTTCGTGCAGGTCAGCGCCCCGTCAGGAGTGAGCGGTCGCAGGCCCAGCAGACGTAGTTCGTTCGCCCTCGTGATCATCAGCGACCGGCCAGAAGCCGGAGTTGCGGTACGTCCCGGCTCACCATGAGCGGCGTCGAGCAGTGCCGACAGGACCCAGACGAAGGCCGGACGACGTTAGTTTGGGTGTCGAACTCGCCTGCCTTCTCCGTCTCGGGGCAGTAGTAGCCCAGGTGGAGCCGGACCCAAGGTGCCCGGGTGAGGGCAGCGCCAGGCTCATTCCGCTTGGCGTCGTGGAACGGCGCCCACCAGTAGTCGACGACTGCCCGGAGACCGGTCTGGTCACGTTCTTCGCTGTGGTCGAAGGCCGCTATGCGGGCAGCGGAGTAGTGCTGATCGAACTTGTCATCACCCGAGCAGACTGCTCGATCCGCTCCCACCTCAAAGCTCGTGGTGCGGCCGGTGCGTTGGCAGATGAAGCAGTCCAGGCTCAGCTCAAGCCGGCCACGCCAGTGGAGGTTGTGGGAGGACGAGGGGAGGGCGAGGACGGTCGTGACTTCAACGGATCGGAGCACGTCGCGATCCTGGCACGGGCTGTGGACGTACATCAGCTCAGCGCCGCGTCAATGCGCTCGTTCATCCTGCTGCGGTCCCCGTCGAGGCACTTCGCGTACACCTTGAGCAGCACGTCGACCGAGTGCCCGGCCCGCTGCGCGACCTCGGGCGCCGGCAGCCCGGCGTTGAGCCAGAGCGACACCCCGGCGTGCCGCAGGTCGTAGGGACGCCCGGCCAGGGGAGAGGCGACCCGGTCCGGGGTCAGGCTCAGCGTCCGCGCTTCCTCCCAGACCCGGGAGTACGTCGACGACGCCACCACGTTGCCCCGGTCGCTGCGGAACAGCCGCCCGTCGGCGCCGACGCCGAACCGCTCGATGTGCGCCCGCAGCATCGCCACCAGTTCCGGCGGGATCGGCACCTCCCGCGCTTCCGTGTCGCCCCGGTGCTTGAGTCCCCGGTCGTCGTGCACCTCGCCGCTGTCGGTGTAGCGCTTCCCGGCCGCCGGCCGTGACTTCTCCACCGTCAGCAGGCCCCACCCGGTTGCCGGAAGGTGGCAGTCCCGCTCCCGCAGGCCCAGCGCCTCACTCGGCCGCAGAGCCGCGAAGTAGAGGCAGGCGTAGAAGGCGACCAGGCGCTCACCGCGCCGGCCGTTCTTCCCGCGCTGGCCGACGTACGTCACGCCGGTCAGCAGTTCGCGCGCCTGACGGATGTTGACCACGACCCGGCGATCCACCTCCCCGGCCACCTTCCGCCGGGACGACCGGACCCGCAGCTTGTCGACCGGGTTGAAGTCCAACAGCTCCAGCTCGACGGCGTACTGGAGGACGTTGTAGAAGACCGAGCGTCGCCGCCTGGTCGTCGACGCCGCCGCCGGCCGCCCGTCCATCGTCAGCCCCAGGGTGTCCAGCGCCGGACGCACCACCGCGGCTTCCGCCAGCGCCGACAACGGCAGGGACGCCTTGCCGAGCCACCGCAGCGCGGCGGCGATCTCAGCCGGCCGGTCGAGTTGCCGAGACGCGGGCGGAAACTCCCAGTCCCGCAACGCCCGCCGTAGCAACGCCGGGTCAGGCCGCCCGGCCAGGTCCCGCACCAGCACCGCCGTCACGGTCGCCAGCGCGTCCGTGGTGCTCTCCCGCGACTTGGCCGCCGCGCCCGGCCACTTCATGTCGACGTACCGGCGGACGAAGCCGAGCCAGCTCACCGACTCCACCGGCACCATCAACGACTCAGGTAGCCCGGAGGCGCTGTCGAACGCCTCACCCCGGTTCGCCGCCTGCATCAGGTCCGACCGGAAGTTGTCCGCCAGCGCCCGGGTACCGAACGTCCGGGACTTCGGTCCCCTGCCCACCACCCAGCGGACGGTGTACGACTTCTTGCGACCGCCCAGGGCGTTGACCTGAATGCCCCGAATTCGTACCTCGCGGGATTTCACGCCGCCTCCCGGTGCTGCTCCAGCCACGACCGCAGGTCGCGCCGCTCGATGCGCAGCTCACCGTTGGGCAGCTTGATGCACTCCGGGGCGATGCCCAACTCACGCCAGCGGTAGAAGGTCCGCCGCGACACTCCGTTGAGCACGGCGAGGACTTCCGGAACGGTCAACAGCTCACTTTCCATGAGGGGTTCGGTCCTCCGAGTTGTTCAGGCAGCAGGGGAGAGGGGAGCAGCGGTTGCCGAAACGGCGGCGGCTGTTCGTATCCGGGCGGTGTCGAGGTCAGCGCACCAGCGGATGCGGGCGGATATCGCGCGCAGGAGGCGGTGTTCCAGGGGCGGCACGTCGGGGTCTTCGGGGCGGGCGAGTTCGAATCGGTACCGCTTCGAGCCGTCCGCGTCGTCGACGGCCTGGTCCTGCTCGTCGATGTCGGCCATCCCGCCGGCCAGGATCGCCCGGACCCAGGACCGGTTGTCGGCGCGGTGGTCGGCGAGGGTCTTGCCTGACCACTGCCGCGAGACGAGGACGCGTCGGCCGGTGAAGCCGAGGGTGGAGCGCTGGTGGACCTTCCCGGTGCACCGTCCGGGGGTCAAGCCCGCCTTGACCCCGTCCGGCTGGACGCCGTACAGCAGCCAGTTGGCGCACGTCGGCGAGCACGGTAGGACGGACAGTTCCGCGTGGAGGCGGTCGAAGTGTGCCTTCTGCGCGTCGGAGCGGGGCCGGGCCTGGTCGGTCAGGTCCTTGGTGACGTACTTCGTCACGTAGCGGATGGAGCGTTCGGCGTCCTTGGTGCCCTGCTCGATGCCGCGTGCGTCGATCCGCCCGAGCCGGGCGACGTACGCGGGCCGGCTGTCGGGCTCTTCCAGGGCGTCGAGGGCTTCGCCCCAGGTGGGCAGCGGCTCGCGCGTCTTGGGGTCGACGTACGCCTGTCGGTCGACGTCCCAGACCGGTGGCTTGTCAATTGAGTAGGCCAGCTCGTTGAACGGGGGCCACCACACCTGGTGGTAGGTGGCCGCCGCGATCTGCTTGAGCAGCCGGCGGGGAAGGGTGCCGCGGATGGCGAAGTGCGCGTGAGGCGCGAGCCGTCGTTGCAGCTCGACGGCTCCGGCGTACTGGACGTTCCAGCCGGCGGCGCGGCGGACGTTCTGCCACCACCGGTCGAGCACCCGCGCGAAGTGGATCGAGTCGAGTGCCGCGCGCCGGTAGTCGTAGCTGGCCGGGTCGACGGGGGTGCCGAGCACGTCGTCATACGGGCCGTGCCGTTGGCCGCACTCGCAGGGGGCGACGTAGGCGCCGCGCCGCAAGTGAGAGTGCACCGGCCCGTGCGAGCCCAGAGTCAGCGTGATGAGCATCGACGGCCGGTGCGTCTTGCCTGCCTTTCCGGAGTAGGCGCGGCCGACGGTGCGCGGGTCGACCGGCAGGCGTGGCAGGTCCGGGGAGTCCTGCCGCCGCCGGGTCGACCGTTTGCGCCGGGGTCGCTCGTCGCGTTCCTTCGGGGTGAGGTGGCCGCGCAGGCTGGTTTCGGCGAGCGCTTCGTCCAGCTCGGCTATCGCAGCATCGATCTCGGCCAGGTGGGCGGCCCGCTCGTCGGGGGTCATCGGCTGGTACTGCGCGGCTTCGCGCTCGAACTCCAGGTGTGCCCGGACCCGGACGAGGGCGAGGACGTCTTCCCCGGGTTGGTCGGGGCGGACGGCGGGTTCGTCGGCGAGGTGCCAGCCCTCGCGGATCTGTTGGATGCGCAGCCGCCGGCCGCGCTCCGCGCACGGCTTGCACTTGACGGCGAGGGTTGCCCCGCAGGGCACCTCAACGACCTCGGTCAGACCGGTGGCGGTGTCGGTGCGGCGCAGGGCGAGAGGACGGACGCAGACGCCGTTCTGTTCGGCGAGCTGCCTGAGTGCGTCCTTGGCCAGGGGCTTGCGCATCCGGTCCGCGCGTGACCCCGGTCGGGGCTGCTCAACGGGAGTCGTGGGGACGAGTTCAAGTTGGCTCACCGGTCACGCTCCCCGCCGAAGACGCTGCCGTTGCGGGGTGCGAACGCCGCCGCCGGTACGGGCACCAGTCCGGGCCGCCGCTCTACCGGCACCACGGGAACCGGGCGCAGAGCCGCCGGGCGGGGCTGCTCGTTGGTGGCTTCCACGGCGACGTTCACTGCCTGGCCCTCGTCGACGACGGCGAGGGTCACCGCCTGGTCTTCGTCGGCGACGTCGACGGGCGGCCGGTCGTCGACCGGGTTGTAGCCGGGCGGAACATCGCCCCAGCCGTCGGCGTCTGCCTGCTTGTCGACGGGCACCGCCGCCGAGGCGGCGGGGGTGGTGGAGAAGACGAGCTTGGACAGGCCGAGGAACGCCAGCGCCGGCACGGCCGACAGCAGCCACCCGGACACGCCAGGCTTGGCCACGGCGAGCTGTGCCGACAGGGACAGGGCGACGGCGCAGACGAGCAGGAACATCGGGTACCCGATCGACCCGCCGGTGCGGCGGCGCCGCCGGATCGTCAGCAGCGCCGCCAAGGGCAGCAGTTCGGAGATCGCGGCGTTGGCCCACCCGAACCAGTCCCCGGTACCGGTCGGAGAGTTGGCCATGGTCCAGTCGTGCACGTGGGTGAACGACGCCGCCCCGGCCAGCCCGCCCACGGTGAGGACGATGAGCACCAGGACCACGCCCTCCACCCGATCCGCGTTGGCCTTCACCGGGTCACCTCCTGCTCGTCGTTGCCGGTGTCGTCGCAGAGCCGCCGGTAGTCGCGGCCGAGTTCGCGGATGTCGTCGTCGGTGAGGTAGGCGAACCGGACGCGGACGGGTTCGCGGACGCCGTCGAGGACGACGAACCCGACGCCGGGGGCCGATTCGGGGATGCGGTCGCACAGCGCTCCCCGGTCGCGGGCACCGTCGCCGAGGACCATGTCCACCTGCTCGGGTTCGGTCAGCCGCAGGCCGATGCGGGTCGGGAACAGGTCCCGGAACGGCAGCACGTCCTTGCGGGGGTCCTGCAACGCCGCCACCACGTGCACGCCGACCGCGCGGCCCTGGGACAGGAGCAGGCCGAGGGCTTCCTTGATCCGGTCGCGGACCTTCCGATCAGTGATGTACGCCGTCAACGCCGCCAGCTCGTCGACCACCAAGACGATCAGCGGCTCATCCGGCGTCGGCGTGTGCTGCCGGGCGACCCCACGCAGCCGGGCCGCCCGCAGCCGCATCCGCTTCACGGCCTCTTCCAGGACGCCGGCCATGCCGTCCGGGTCGTCGTAGGAGAACCGGGCAAACAGCGGCACCCCGGCCGCCAACTCCATCCCTCCCTTGGGGTCGAATGCCCACAGCTCCACCAACCCCGACCTGACACCGCCGGCCAGGGAACGGATCAGCGACCACAGCACCGACCCCTTGCCGGAGTTCGTGGCCCCGGCGATGAGCACATGCGAGCCGGCCAGGCGCAGCCGGTAAGGCTGCCCGTCCTCGCGCACCCCGAGGGCAAGCCCGTCGATGTCCGGCACCTGAGCCACCGGCATCGGGGCCACGGTGCCGGCCAAGGGGTCACGGCGCAGAAATCGGATCACCACCCGATCCGGGCGGGCCGTCGAGCGGGCCTGCCCGGTGCGGAGACGGAAGGCGTAGGCGAGGCGTTCCGCGGCCTGCCCCCAGTCGTCCGGGATCTGCCCCGGCAGCATCCGGACAGTCAGTTCGTCGCCGTAGCGGTCGCAACGCACCTTGAGAAGCTGCGGCACGTAACGGTCACCGGCGAACACCGTCGCCAGCCCACACGTCGCCATCACCGATGCCCACCGGGGCCGGTAGACCACCAGAGCGCGGACGCGGCTGACGATCGGGTACCAGCCGAAGCGCAGCCACGACGACGGGTGCCACCGCCACCAGGCCGCACACCCAATGGCGACCGTGAGGACCACGAACGCCAGGACCCGCCCGCCGTACTCTGCTCGCACCCACAGAGCGGCCACGGTCGGGGTGGTGAGCCACCAGTACCGCACCGTCAGCACGGTGAGGCGGAACAGGCCCCGGGCCAGCCACCAGAACACCAGCAGCCAACCCGGAACCCGCCACGCAGGAAGGCGCACATTCATCGGCGCCACCGGGATCTTGTCGCCCGGAATGATGTTGATCAGAGGCACAGGTCACCGCCCCTGCCAGGACGGGCCAGGGTCGAAATGCAGGAGCGGCACGACATGCGACGTAGGTCGAAGCGGCACGGCTTCACCCACTCCTCGCAGCGGGGGCAGCGGATCGCGCACACCCGCGCCGAGGCCGGCGGCAACCGCAGCGCCGACCGGACGGCCGCCTCCACCTCCCGGTAGGCGTGGCGTAGACCCATCAGGCGGGTACGGGACATCAGGACCACCACCCCGACGAGCAGCGGCCTTCAGAGCGGTTCGGGGCAGGGGGAACTACGGTGGGCATCACGCCCTCCTTCACACGTGAGGGATGGGAGAGCGCGGGACGGGCCGGGACTCTTGGCGGGGAAACGACCCGCCCCGCGCGCCTAGAAGCAGTCAGGCGGCCACCGAGCCGGGCACAGTCGACGCCGGCCGGATCGCGGTGGCCCGCAGGGAGTACGCCATGCGGGAGCGGCAGTCCCCCGACGAGCGGCCCGGCTTGCAGCGCTGCGAATCCACGTACGGGGTCAGGGTCAGGCCCTCGAACTCCACCGCAGGCGGGTAACCCGGCACCGTCGACGGCGGCGGCACCGGCTGCTGCGGCGCGACCACCTTCACCTTCACCTCGGTCGACCGACCGAACTTGCCGGCCTCCGGGTCCAGGTCCATCACCCGCACCACCCAGACCCGCTCCCCGGTCTCCTTGTCCCGCGCCTGGTTATCCGCCTCACCACGCCGCTCAAAGTCGATCTGCGGCGACACACCCAGGCACAGCGCCCCGGCGGGGAACACGTACTCGGAAGGAACCGGCACCTTCAAAGTCATCGGAACCACTTCGGCAGCCTCCTAACCTCACCAGTCGTCTTCCTGACAACCGGTTGAGCTAACAAGCTACGTCAGCTTGTAAGTACAAGCAAGATCGAAGGCGAACCGATTGCACAATGTGGAGAGCTGCCCTGGTTGCCAGGACAAGCAGGGAGGAGGACGTGATGCCGCAGCGGGAAACAGCCGAGCGCCTGACGCTGGTGGACACCGTAGGCCGATGGTTCCACCTGGACCAGCCAGCGTTCATCGAACGCGGACAGACCTACTGGATCGACCGCGCGACAAGCGAACTGTGCGTCGATCGGGGAGACGGGCGAGTTACGCGGACTGCCGGCGAGATGTGCCGCTGAGCCGCCAGCAAGGTTGACGCAGGCGGATCAGGACAGAGCGTAGGTGTCCTCGATCTCGTGGCGGCTTCCCGGCATCACCAGCACCGACGTCGTGATTGGGTCGCCGGATGCCTGGTGGACGGTGATGACGACGCTCATCACCGACTCGTCGGCCGGCACGTTCAACGCCGCAGCCTCGACGTCGCTCACCCGGCGGGCGGTCATCCGCTCGGTGGCGTAGTCGGGTCGTAGGCCCTTATGGCGGGCGATGAGGTCGAGCAGGCCGCCAGCAATCGGGTCCGGCCTGGTGATGTCGGTACCGACCGCGATGTCCACCGGCACGAACGTGGCGATCAGGTCCACCGGCCCCGCCTTGGAGACGGTCCGGCGGCGTCGCTCGTAGACCGGCGTGCCCTCCGGGATCTTCAACTCTGCCGCGATCCGCGGTGAGGCGAGTACCGGGCCGACGTGCAGGATCTCCGTCTCTCCAGTCTCGTCCAGTTCGACCGCGTCTCGGGCGTAGTCGGGCGAGGTGCGGCCGGAGGCTGGTCGGCCGCGTACGAAGCTGCCCTTGCCCTGCTGGGACTCGATCCAGCCGTCCTGCTTGAGGATGCCCAGCGCCTTGAGCACCGTCGGGCGGGACACCCCGAACTCCGTACAGAGCTGGTTCTCCGACGGCAGTGCCGCACCGGGGGCGTAGTCGCCGTCCTCGATGCGCTTCCGCAGCGTGTTCAACACGCGCAGGTACTTCGGCGTCGGAATCTCGTACGCCATCGCGGGCACCCCACCTATGAACGCTGCCTGAATATCAGCAGCTTATGAGTTGTTTGCATGACAGGACAAGCAGGGTCAGCCGTTCGACGTCACATGCTCCACCGCTGCGGCCAACCATCCCGACCATGACGACGGCGCTCCCACCGACTCCGGACGAGTCGCACCCGGCCACCGACGCGGCAGGCACCTGTACCGACCGAACACCCGCAACGCTGCCTGACGCTGCGGGCACGGACCCTCCTCGCCGCAGGTGGCGCAGCGCCCGTCGGCGCTCGACGGGGTGTGCTGGTCAAGCTGCGCCTGTGCCGCCCGGAGCTGGTCGCGCACCGCACTGGACAGGTAGGTGCTCACCGGGCGGCCCCATCCGGCGGGAGCTTGCTCGCGCGTACCAGGATCTGCGCCTGCCGACCGTGACGGCCGGACGGACCGAGCCTGAATCCCTCGACCCAGATCCACTCATCCTGCGGCGGGCGGTTGGCCACCAGCCGGACTCCGGTCACCCACAACGTCACCGGCCCGTCCGACGGTAGGAGACGATCTGCTGCATCGATCGTCAGCACCGCGCCGAGTCGTACCCGAACGTCAAACACCGCGTCTCCTCATCACCGGCGCCACGTTGCGAGGCGGCGCGTTGTTGGTAGTGCGTGGCTGGATTTGAAGGCCGGCGATCTGTGCGAAGACCTCACGCCGCGCCAGCGCCTTACCGGTGGCCGGGTTGATGGAGTAGCCGGTGAGCCACACCCAGCCGTGGTAGGTCGGCTTGTCGCAGACCGAGGTAACCCGCAGCCACAGCGCGCGGTCGCCGCCGAACTGCACCGAGGCCCGGCCGTCGATGAGCACCAGGTCGCCCGGTGCCGGGACACCCGGCCGGGACGGCGCCGGCTTGCGGGGCGCCGGGGTGGGCGGGCCATTCACGGGCCGTCGTTCGGGTCGCGGTCCCACGCCAGCACCCACCCCGGGCCAGCCTCAGCAGGTCGCCGCGCGACCGGAACCCGCGCAGTCCAGGCAGGACCGCCGGGCAAGGGAACGAGTCCGCTCCGACCCGCGCCCCATCCCCCGAATGGCGGTGCGGGCAAGGGTGTACTTCCAGCCCGCGCCCGAGCAGGATTGGCAGTTGCTCGATACGTTCAGCCCCGTCATGCAGACAGGTTGTGGCACATACCGCCCAGCGACCCGGAAAATCCTTCCGGGGTCGCAGCCGACCGAGGGGAGACAGTGAACCGGTGCGCGGGACAACCAACACCCTGACCATCGGCGAGCGCGTCGCCTGGTACCGCCGGCGACGCGGCCTGTCCCAAGAGGTCCTAGCCGGGCTCATCGGCCGTACCGCCGACTGGCTGGGCAAGATCGAAAACAACCGGATCGAGCTGGACCGGCTCTCCGTCATCAAGTCCCTCGCCGAAGTCCTGGACGTCTCCCTCGGCGACCTGCTCGGCGAACCCTCGCTGCTCGACTGGACCGGCGACAGCGGCACCGAAACCGTGCCCGCCCTCCGCGCCGCCCTGATGAACTACCGCGCTATCGCCCCGTTCGGCGGCGGCACGCACGCGGAGCCGCCGAGCGTCGCCGTGCTCAAGAAGGAGGTGGGCGCCCTCTGGGACGCCTACCAGGACTCACGATTTGGATACGTCACCGGCCGCCTGCCCGACCTGCTCCACCGGGCCCAGGCCGCCGCCGACCACCACGACGGCGACGACCAGGACCAGGCCCGCCGCCTACTCGGCCTCGCGTACCAGCTCGCCGCGACCCAGCTCACCAAACTCGGGGAGAGCGACCTCGCCTGGATCGCCGCCGACCGCGGCTTGACCGCCGTCCGCCCCACCGGCGACCCGCTCATCACCGGCTCACTGTTCCGCTCCGTCGGCCACGCCCTGCACGCCACCGGCCGCTACGCCGAAGCAGTACGCCTCACCGAAGACGCCGCCGGCTACCTTGAGCCCCACCTCAAGCACGCCACACCAGCGCTGCTCTCCGTCTACGGAACCCTGTTCCTGTCCGGCTCGATGGCCGCCGCCCGCTCCAGCGACGCCGCCACCACCCGCACCTTTCTCACCGCCGCCGACCACGCCGCCGGCCAACTCGGAGCCGACGCCAACCACCTCTGGACCGCCTTCGGCCCGACCAACGTCGCCATCCACCGCGTCGCCACCGCCGCCGAGCTGGGCAACCTGCAAGTCGCCATCGACCTCGGCCCGCGCGTCGACACCGCCGGCCTACCGATGGAACGCCGCGTACGGCACGCCCTCGAAGTCGCCCGCGCCTACAGCTCCTGGAACCGCGTTGACGACGCCCAGGCCGTCCTGCTCGACGCCGAGCAGATGGCACCCGAACAGGTCCGACACCACTTCCTCAGCCGACAACTCGCCCTGACCTGGGTACGCCGGCAGCGCGGCAAGCCCTCAGCCGAACTGGTCGGACTGGCCCGGCGGCTCAAGGTGCTCGACTGAGCCCAGCCCATCTAGGCTGCCCTGGTGACGGCCAACGAGATGCCACCCATGGCAACCCCACGCGTCGCCGCAGGCGTCCTCTTCTTCGATAACGAAGGCCGCGTGCTCCTCGTACGCCCGAGCTACAAGGAGCACTGGGACATCCCCGGCGGCTACGTCGAACCCGGCGAGTCACCCCGTGCGGCGTGCATTCGCGAGATCGAGGAGGAACTCGGCCTCACCACCGCCGTCGGCCCCATGCTCGTTGTCGACTGGGCACCGGCCGAGCACGAAGGAGACAAGCTGCTCTTCATCTTCGACGGTGGTCCTCTTACTACGGAGCAAGAACAAGCCATCCGCTTCACGGACGGTGAACTTACCGAGTGGCGCTACGTGACAGCAGAAGATCTGGATCATCACGGACCGCCTCGACTCACTCGCAGACTCCGCACGGCGATCGCAGCGCGCAACAGCGGCAATGCCTCTTATGCGGAGCACGGCAGCGCCCTTTAGCCCAGTGTTTCGACACGAGTTCAAGGCGTCTCGCACCGTCGAAGCCAGGCCGATATCCCGCCGCCACTCCTCTGGCCTTCGGCCGTCGGCGCTTCGGGTTTTAGCCGGTTGGCGGCGCGGAATATCGACAAGCCCCGGGCCGCCGATGACAGCAGGTTTCCGGGGCTTGTGACACCTGGTAGTTGCTGGCAGAGAGCCGAGCAGTGTTGCGATGCGGACTCATGCCGATCGGGGGTGGCGAGCAGGGCGCTGCTCCAGGAGCCTTGCGTCGACAGCCGGGATTGTCAGGTATCAGCCTGTTCCTCCAGGGAATGAGCTACGCGCGCAGCGGAGATCAATGCATCCACGTGTGACTCGAGCTGCGCTGACAACGCAACCGCGAGAGTTTCGACAAAGAGCGCGTTCTCGGTGAGTTCAGACCGCAGGACATGGGCGGCATCTGCGGTATGAGCAACTTGGTGACGGGACAACACCAAGCTCTCGAGCTTTTCCTTGCAGTAGTCGAGTGACACGGGCTTCGGCCAGCTCGCGCTGAAGGGTTGAGATATTTTATTGAAAATATCGTTGCAGCCGACGGAGTTAAACATCCGCTTGACGCAATCAGGGTCTGGGTTGTTCCCCGTTGAGGATAAGGCCCGAGGGAGAAATGAGTCCGAGACGATGGCCTTTGCGGCTGATAGCACCTCCGGGATTCGGTGTGCCTTTTCCGATCCTCGCGTGCGGTGGTCACCTTTCATCGCCAATTCAAGTGAGGCGTAGATCGCAACTGTCCGCAACTTGTCCCCGTAGTGCATGAGCGGAATCCGTTCATGGCGGAGTCGGTCGAGCTGCTCCTCGAAGAGGGTCCGCAGGAAGGATTCAAAGCAGGCCACGGTAAGAACGGTGCAGGCTCCCCGCAGACCGAAGCATGCCGCCCGATCGTTGACCTCCGGCGGATCGCTGTAACGTCCCTCCATCTCGGCAAGCGCTCTTACAGCAGTAAGGGAATGCCTCAAGTCCTCGAGCGCTCCCATGACTAGTTCACAATGGCGGCGGTCATGTCACGGACATGTCGGATACGATCTCGGAAGTAGCTCGGCGTGTTCGTTGCTGAGTCGATCGCTACCCGGAAATCGGGGCGGTTGAACAACTCTTTGACGCCCGCGATCAACTCAGCTTGCTTCTGCTCTAGCTTGTGTACTTCGAAGTCTTGAACCCCAAAGATCTCCGCATCAAAAGCCGATGCGAGCACCGGCTTCCTCCACAGGTTCTTTTCCGGCATCCACCGTCGGTAGGCGTACTCGCCGAAGGCAGCGACCGACTTTTGCACCGCTTGCCTGAAACTTGTCCTCAGCTTCTCGACCTCGGCGGGCGGCATCGCGTGGTTCTTTGCCATAAATTCATCTAGACGTCGACCCATGCCCCCCTTGAAGGTATCCCAGTCATCCTTGAAGGTGAGGTGCCGCAGCACAAATTCAGCGTCGCGCATCTCCTTGTAGAGGGCGGACTTGTGCTTTTCGCCAACACGCAATGCTTGATGAAATAGGGCAGACGACGATTCTGCGAGGATCATCTCATTTAGGGCTCCGGGCCAAGCGCTGTTTCGGATCTCTTGAGGATTAAGGCGGATTCCCCCGGTGTTAAGCCTTTGAAATACCTGATACTTAACGTCAGGGTCCGACTGTCGAAGGATAATGATCGCCCGGATCGCCGCACGCGTCTCGAGGATCGTCTGTAGCGTTCCCGGTAATTCGTCGATCACGTTACCATTGAGCTCCGCAAAGACCTCCAGCCCGGTAAGACGCAGGCGCCCGATAAGAAAGTCGTTGATAGCGGTGAGCCGCTGCTTTCCATCGATGACCGAATATCGGCCATATTCATCCTCGTTGAGGAAGATGGGTGGCACGGGGACGTTCATTAAGAACGATTCGATCAGTTGGGACTTTCGCTTGTCCGTCCATCGGTTCCGCCGCTGATATTTGGGGGACAAGTCGATCTTCTTGGAGCGAACGAGACCCGACAGTGAGAATAGATTGTAATCGACAGCGCTCGAGACTAGGTCTCGTTGCTTTTCTTCCCAGAAGCCGACAGGGTCATTGCCATACTGATCGTCGAGCTGCGGCTCTGCTTCCTCGACGTCCCGGCCTCCTTCAACGTAGTCCTCATCACTGGCGTCCAGGTCCTGGTCGCTCAAGGTAACCTCCCACTTTCGGCGGGTCCTGTGTACCAGATCGGGGCCGTTCCCGCGTACTACGTCCGTCAGGCAGACAACGGCCGCAACGGGCCGCACGCGCCGCCGCCTGGGCGCGGGCCTGCGCTCCGCCTGATGTCCGGCGGCTGGCACGGATCGCAGGGGAGCCCGGAGGGCCACCACAGACGACAGACCGTTGGGTGGGGAGATCGTGGGCCGGCAGCCGGCCGAGGCGCGGCGGCCGTCCGCACCGCCGCGCCGTAAGGCGAGTCACCGCCGGCCGTGCCGGGGATGCGGCGCGGAGTCTGCGGGGCCGCCGCCTAAGGGTCAAGGGCGCTTCGCATCGCTAGGCACCGGCCCTGCGGGCCGCCCTTTACCCCGGAGCCTCTGCGACCCCTCGGGCCGGCAGTTGCCGGCAGGCCAGGGGCCTGTCCAGGATATGCGCGCGCCGCATCCCCACGACGGCCTCGTCGCGCAACGTCCGGTCGAGTCATCGCCCCGAGGACTCGGGCCGCCTGGTGGGAAGGTCGCGCCTGATCAGAACCGGAAGCCGAAGAGGCCACCGTCATCGAAGGCATCGGTAAGTCTAGGTTCCAAGACGTGATTGGCGGGGTCGAAGCCGAGCCGCACAGCCTTCTCTAGTTCGTCCGAGTTTAGGGTAACGATGTACTGCAGATTTTCCTGTTCGCAGACCTCCGCGCTAAGGCTCAGCGCACGAACAAACTGCCGTTCGTCGACGCCATCAAAGAGGTGACTGTCATGGACAAGAAAATCAGGGGCTCGGCCGGCTCGATGCGCCAGAACAGCGACTGTTAAGTCAAAGCAAAAGATCACCATGCTGCTGATTCCGCCGCTGCTGTCGCTCGCAATGTGGGGCTTGATCTGAAGGCTTGCATCGCCGGGCTCGAACCGCAGATACGCCTCGCGGTCTGGACTGTACAGGCGCTGGGCGTACTCTGAGAAAAGAACAACGGCCTGGTTTACAACG
The DNA here is from genome assembly GCF_036902715.1 of Micromonospora sp. CPCC 205546. Classification (NCBI taxonomy): domain Bacteria; kingdom Bacillati; phylum Actinomycetota; class Actinomycetes; order Micromonosporales; family Micromonosporaceae; genus Micromonospora; species Micromonospora sp. CPCC 205546. The sequence continues at coordinate 14,177 of NZ_JBAKHL010000005.1, read as the reverse complement.
TGGCGCCGTTCCTCGATATCCGTTTCCATCTCTTGCTGCAATGCCACACGCGTTTGGGTGATCTCGCGACGGCTCGCCTCGACGGCCTGCGCGGCCTCGAACCGATGTTGCAGCGCGCCGAGTAGCGCCTGCTCTTGGGCGAGGATCCGCTGGAGCGTGGTCAAGGCGTCTAGCGCACCGCCTTCGCGGAGTGTTTGCAGGACTTCCGCGAGCCGATTACCCAATGTGTTTCTTTCGGCCTCCCGATCGGCCAATCTTGTACGTAGCGTGGTGATCTCATCATCGAGGTAGCGGCGACGATTGCGTACGATTGAATGGTGGAATGCTTCGACGTCTGCAAAGCTGCGCCGTACTTGATCAGTGAGGACTATGCCGAGCTCGGCGTAGATCGGTTCAAGGTAATCTATGTCCGGACTGACCGCTTCCTCAACCGCGCGCTCGAGGTCGTTTAGATTTCGCCTATCAACCGCGTCTTGGTTTCGCATTTCGCGAATGCGGCGGTCGATCTCGTCGGCTCGTATGCGCAAATTCTCGTACTCGGGAACGACGCGGAATGCGTCAATCTGCTGTTGCAGTTCATTAACGCGGTGTTCGACCACTGCTATTTGACCGCGGAGGTCTGACGCCTTGCCCACAATGCGCCCAAGAATAGGGTCGCTTGCTGCCTTGCGTAGTTCTCTGCGAGTCTTCTCTCGGGCCTGTAGCTCTCGGTATCGGCCTGCAAGTTGCCAGTCAAGACCGAGCAAGTATGCGAGGTTGGTCGTTCCTTCGGCATCGGCTTGGCGAGCATGACTATGGGTCGGATTGTTGAAGGCATGCGAGCCGACACGACGCATTAAGAAGGACAGCATGATGCGCCCACTAATGCCTACGTGTTCCTCCGGCAGTGCGAAAAGATCGCGTTCGATGAGCCGCTGCCATTCCGCCAGACGAAGCTCCCCAGCACCGGATAGGAGTTGTGCGGTTGCTGCACCCGGAGGCGCCGGCTCAACGCGCACGGACCCTTGACGCGCCCCTGACCGGCTGACTCGGATACCGTCAGCCACGCCGGGCCAGTCCAGGTGTAACTGGAACTCGATGTCGCGGATCTTGCGATGGGCTGTCAGGGAGCCTGTGTCGCTGCTACCGCCGAGAAGGAAATGAAGCAGCTCGAGCATGCTTGACTTGCCGGCGCTGTTGCGACTGTCTGTCTCGCTTGAGCCTCCGGTCGTGTCAGCGACGACGATGTTTAGGCCCGGACGAAAGTTGATCGACTTGAACCTAGGGTCACTGGCTGTGAGTAGTCGTAGCATCTGCCCTCCTCACGGTCAGTAGCTCGTCTCGTAGCTCTAGGAGACCTAACGCGTAGAGCATGTCTAAAGCCAACACAAACCACCAAAACGGTACAGGGGCGAGGTGATTGTTGTTCCTACGCCACTGCCGAAGCCTTGCCCATGCCTGGCTCACAGTCATCGGCTGGTCGAGCAAGTTGATGATCTGTGCGCCCACCGCTAGCAGAGCCCGCTGGGGTGCGATGCCCTTGGTTGGAGTGATCATATGGCAGCAGCCTGGTGCATGTCTGACTCACCAGCCGGCGGCGGCTCGCGGAAGATGTCGCAACGTTCGAAGAAGTACGCGAGCACTACCCAAAGTGCCCTCTCCATCGACAAGGCACCCCGCTCGTTGCCGGCAACGTACTCCTGCAGCTTGCGGAAGACGTCCTCTGGGGCGTCGTACTCCTGCGCGACGGACCGGTAGTACTCGTTGAAGTCTACGGCCACTTCGTCACGCTCGGTGACGTCATCGATGGTGCCGTAGTACTGCTCAATCAAGTACGTATGCCGCATCCCGAGACGAAGCAACTCGCGGTGGTCATCGTCGAGACGGTTGTAGTCCATCTTGAGGTCCGACACTTCCCCTGCCGGAGCTGGGGTGGCGCCGCGGCGGCGATGTTCGATCAGGTGGTCTAGCAGAGGGCGGAGATCGTCTAGCCCCATCCCATAGACCACGTCGTGCACCTTGATCTCGGCCCCGAACAGGTCCTCAATCTCGTGCTTGACGAGCTTGTACAGCTCCCGCAGCATGTGGCGGGGACCCATCTGCTCGAACTCCAGCGTGTCGTGAGCCTTTCGCGCCTGTGAAAGTAGCCGCGTCACCTCAGGGTGTAGTCCTCGGGCATCGTTGTGGACGAACACGAAGACGTCGAACTCGCCTGGGCGCTTGGCGAGGGCGCCTGCAAGGTCGCTCTCGAACTTGCTCTTTACCTTCGAGGCATCGAAGACCTCTGGCGCGTAGCAGGCGTACAGGCGTGCGTCATGAAGCCGTAGGCCATCTGCGCTGAGATCCCCAATGTTGCCGTGCGTCCGCACATCGACGAAGTCTGAGTGCCTGAGGCACATCAGTCCGTGAAAGAAGTTCTCGAAGGCAGTCGTGTGCAGCTCGGCCATCCGATTGCGATACAGGAGCTGCACGTACATGCGCTCCTGGAAGCTCAGCCCTGACACGTCATCCTCTCGCAACTGATCGCGGTTAGCTGTGCACCGACGGTAGTAGACAGAGTTGACGGGAGGAAGGGGGCGATTGGGGTCTGCGTACGACCACTATGGCCGGTGCCAGGTGAGCTGACGGCTGAGGTTGAGGTGTCCGCCCGGCGGGAAGGGCCGCCAGCGACCCTGTGGTTGTCGACAGCAACCGTGAAGGCAACGGCTGCGGGCGGCGCCGGCAATTGGACGCCCGAGGCGGAAGGGCTTTCGATGTGAGCAACTCCCATGTGCGCCCCTAGCCGTACCGAACAGAGCCTGTCGGCGGGCGTCAGGGTTCCGCCGAGCAGCCAAACTGGCGAGCAGGCACGGACGGTTGCGGATGCTGACACCATGTCGAGCACGAGGACCAAGTGGTGGACCAGCACCCGGGCATCGACCCGTAATGCGCAGATCATGGCAGGGGCCACGCCACAGGGCTCTACGTCCGATGCTGCCGAAACAGTCTCTTTAGGATCAAGGCGCCGCGCAAGCGCGGCGCAGTACGCAAGGCTGGGAGACTGCCAGCGTGCACGAAAAGGCATCCCAGCTCACGTTGACGCCACGCACTCACGAGTTACTCAGTCGGCGTGCTGCCGCTCGTTGGGCAGCGGACCGCTCGAAGCCGGTTCTCCAGGTGCTCGACTTCCTGGTCGACGGAGTCTCGCTGTTGGACATGATCCGAGCACGGCTGCCAGGATTCCTACTCGTCTCGCCGCTCTGGGTCGGTTCACCTCTAGCCGTCAAGTTCCATGCAACCGCTCTTCTTGGTGAGGGCCCGTCGGACCTGCGCGATGGTGACCCCGAGGACCACGTCGCCCTCTTCATGTGCCCGCACTGCGCGATCGGCGGATGCGGGGTTCTCTCGGCCCGCCTCGTACGCGATGACGACCGGGTTGTGTGGGCTGACGTAGCGCAGGGTTGGCCCAATCTCGCTGGTATCGGCCCCTTCATCTTTAAGGCGGACGAGTACGAGCGAGCCTTGCGCCCACTGACCTTGGGCAGACCGGCCGGCACGACAGGCAAGACCTCTGCACCCGGCGGGCCGTGACGATCGCGGGGGTGGTTGGCTGCCATCGAGGTCGGGGCGATCGGCTGCCGCGCCGCTTCGCGGCTTGCCACCGGGTGTGGGGACCAGGCCGCGGAGTGCCGGCGTCACGCGAAGCCGCCCCCCGGCCCGTGGGCCGGGGGGCGGAAAGCCGTACGACCCCGGACAGCCGCGCTCGCACCTCTGACGCCGAGATGCCGCACGTCACCGCCGACCGTCAGACACTTCACCCGCCGTGCAGAGTACGCGCAATGATCTTGACTGACTGGGCAGGTGGCCGGCCCAATCGACCAGGTCAAGGCCAAGTAAGCCACTCTGCCTCAGTCGCCTTCCTAAACCGTGTGTCGCAGGTTCGAATCCTGCCGGGGGCACCTCGAAGATCAGCCAGAACGGTGACTGAACTGCGGATACGCTCTCGTATCGATGGGTCGACCTGTGCAGCCGGATGCCACCTGTAGCCGCTGTTTGCGGCCCTCCGAAAAAATGCGTGCAATGATCTTGAGCGGTTGAGCTGAAGATCCTCGTGCCGGCCCGCTTCCACACCCTGTAGGCAAGGGGGCAGCCGTGATGGTGACGATGGGTCCGCTCCTCGTCCTACCCAAACGGGGTGGGCCGCGACGGTCCTCCGCCGGGCCCACCGCGCCCCGTTGTCGGTGGGTGACACGCTGGGGCGATGGTCACCCCGCACCCTCAGCCTGCGTCGACGTCAGGCCCGTTCACCGCCAACCCGAGGCGGCGGATGCTGGCGCTCGTGCTCAGCGGTGCGCTGCTGGTCACTTGGGCGCTGTTCACCATCGGTCAGGGTCTCTATCTCAGCGCGAACGGCGTCAGCACGCCGGCCGAGGTCGTCAGGGCACGGCACGTCGGTCGCTCCGACCTCGTCCGGGTCCGGCTCGCCTCGGGGCACGAGACGGAGCTGTGGGCCTGGAAGGGGACTCCCGGGGTCGGGGAGAGGATGACCGTCGTCTACCTCGAAGAGCGGGACTGGGCCAGGGACGCCGAAGCGTTCGCTCCGATGCGACGCATCTGGGCCGGCCTGGGGATGGGGATCTGGCTACTCGTCGTGGCGCTGGTCGAGCGCTCCTGGCGGGCCCGGCAGGCCCGGGGTCGCACCGACCCACCGGCTGACGGCGGCAGCCCGGTCGGCGTCTGACAACTCCCGACGGAATGACGGTGGGCGTGTCCTCGGAACGTGAGGATCGTTCCGTCCGGACGTGAGGAAGGGAGAGCAGCCGCCGTCAATCGTCTCGGACGACCTGTGGGCCGAGACCGCACCGCTGCTGCCACCCCGCCCGCCCCGGCGGTGCCGCTACCCCGGCCGTAAGCCCCTCGATGACCGCAAGGTGTTGTGCGGATTCTGTTCGTGTTCTACACCGCGATCCCGTGGGAGTGCCTGCCCCAAGAGCTCGGCTTCGGATCGGGAGTGACCTGCTGGCGCAGGCTGCGGAACTGGAACGACGCCGGTGTCTGGCAGCGGCTGCACGAGGTCCTACTCGGCAAGCTGCGCGCCAGCGGTCGGTCGGACATGTCGCGGGCGGTGATCGACGGCCGCCGTTGGTAGGTGCTCCGGGCAGATCAGGTCAGCCGAGAACGATCTTCCAAGCTGGCGGTGGACGATGGAAGTCGGTGGCCTGGAGGTCGTGGGCGACGGCAGGATGCAGTGATGGACCGGACAGTTCCAGCAGAGAATCTGCAGGTCGGTGACGCAATCCAGCTGGACAGGCCGCACGGAACGCTGCGAGCCCGGCTGACCGTCGTGCAACACCGGGTGCACGGCATCAAGTTCGTCGGTGTCAACGAGCACGGCCAGCAGTGCTCGTTCGGGATGAAGTACGGAGAGTTGGCGACGAGGCTCGACGTTTGATCGCCCGTCCGTGCCATTGGCGTGCTACTGCCCAAGGACGGCCCGAACCCGCAGACCATCCACGGACTGGCCCGCTGCCTACGTCGACACGTTCTCCCCGACGAGGCAGGACGGCGTGGTACGGGAGGACCCGGCTGGCCGGCCACCCACCCACCTCGCTGTCGTACCCGGATCGTCGCCTGCGCGGCGCGGGCCTCCACGACCGGTCACCGTCGCGCGGCCAGGTGCCCGCTGAACCGGAGCTGGTGCTGCGCGAGTTCGGCCTCGATTCTCGCGGCGCGCCGGCCTCGTCCTGTTCGGTGAGCTCGCAGTGCACGAACGTGGGACTCGCGCACGTCCTCAGCTCGCTGTGCAGCAACTCCCTGAACTTGCTCAGGTCGTCGACGTGCCAGACGCCGGCGTATCCGGCGGCTTCGGCGAGCGCGGTGAAGTTGATGCGTCGCGACGGGACGCGCTGACACCGCCGGACGGCCGGGCACATGGCGTTCGGCTACGGCATCCACCTCGCCGCTGCACGGCCTGTTCGATCCCGACCGCGTCCGCGCGCTGACCGAGTCGGGGAACCGGACGATGACGCACGTCAACGCGGCCCACCTGGTGCTGCCGCTGCTGGAGATCGGCACCTGGATGCGCGCGTACGGCATCGGGGTGAGCCGGTGACGACGTGACCGGCTCGCGCCACCGGGCGGGTGCGGGTGGCCGCCTCCGCCCGCTACCCGGCGAACGCGGCTGGTCATGGCGTCAGTCCTGCCCCCACACCAGGCAGAACGGGTGCCCCACCGGGTCGGCGTAGACCCGGAAGCCGCGGTTGCGGCCCCCGCCGCCGCGCAGCAGGGTGGCGCCCAGCCGGAGCACCGCCTGCTCGGCCTCCTGGATGTCGTCCACCTCCACGTCGAGGTGGGCCTGTTGCGGGAAGGTCGGATCCGGCCACTGTGGCGGCTGGTAGTCGGCGACGCTCTGGAGGCAGAGGCGGGGATGCCCGTCCGCGCCCTTCAACGTCACCCAGTACCCGTCGCTGTCGGCCCACTCCAGGCCGGTCAGCTCGACGTAGAACTGCGCCAACTGCTCGGCGTCCGGACAGTCCAGCACCACCGAGTGCAGCCGACCGATCATCCGACCTCTCCCGTCATCGTCGTGGCGCGATGACCGGCGCCCCCGGTCACCGTGCCAGTGAAGGTACCCGCCGAAGGTGGTGAGGTAGCCGAGGGCGCTCACGGGTGGCCCGTCCGGAAGGCCGTCCCGGAGGGTCGGATCCCGGACGGACCGGGTGTTCCCGGCGGGCCGGAGGAAGGGTCACGCGCGGGAGGCTCCCGAGGACTCGTCGGCCGTGTGCCTGATCGAGGCGGCGCGGCCCGGCGTGCAGCCGTACTCCCGGGCGAAGGCGGCGATGAAGGCGGACGGGCTGGCGTAGCCGATGAGGTGGGCGACCTCGCCGACGGGCCGGGTCTCCAGCAGCGCCAGCGAGGCACGCAGTCGCAGCCTGGTCCGCCACTGCGAGTACGACATGCCGAACTCGCGGGTGAAGTCGCGTTGCAGGGTCTTGACGCTGACGTGCAGGCGTCCGGCCCACTCGGCGAGGCCGGTGGCGTCGCCGGGGTCGCGTACCAGCGCCATGGCGACCGTGGCCGCGACGCCGGGGCGGCCCGCCTGCCGGTCGTCGACCGGATGGGCCGGGGCGCCGATCCCGGCCATGATGCGGCTGCGGGCCTCGGGCGCGTCGCCCTCGTCGTACCCGGGATCGGCGAGCGCGAGGACGAGCCGGGCGGCCTCGGCATCGATGGCGGCAACGCCGGCCCGCAGCCCTCCGAGGGCGGCGGGCACCTCCCGCAGGCAGATCCGGTAGACGGTCTGCCGGTCCGCCGCGTGCACCTCGTGGGTCACCCCCCGGTGGGCCCAGAAGACCTCGTCGGGGCCGATGAAGCTGGTACGCCGGCCGTGGCGGGCGGAGAGCAGGCCGTCGGGCGACCAGTAGAGCTGGTGCAGGAAGTCCTGCCGGTTCTCGGCGAACGCCAGGCGGGTCACCGAGCGGTAGCGCAGGACGAGGATGCCGTCGGGCCGGCCGAGGCCGTAGCCGAACTCCTCGCAGCTCACCGGATCCGCCGCGAGGGAGTCCGTGACGATGACCTGACCTCTCCCCGACATGGGTTGACCTCTCGTCGACATCCCGCAAACGTTGGTAAGGCTAGCCTAAGCTTCGCAGCCCAGTGGGGCTGCCACCCCCTCTCCGCCCCTCGAAGGAACAGCAGATGTCCGTACGACAGCACTGGCGTCTGGCCGCCGCCGCCCTGGCGCTCGCCGTGGCCACCGGTTGCGGTGCCGACGGCGCCGAACCCGCGACGTCCGACGGCGCCTCCGACACCCGCGTCTTCTCCGCCGACAACGGCGAGATCGACATCCCGGTCGCCCCCGAGCGGGTCGTCGCCACGGGATACGCGGTGCCGGTCCTCATCGAGGCGGACGCCGCGCTGGTGGGAATCTCCACCTGGAAGCGCGGCCTGACGATGATGACCGGGCAGGACCGGGCCACCTACGACCGGCTGCCCAAGGTCGCCGGCGAACTGGCCGCCGAGACCAACTACGAGGCCATCGCCGCCGCCAAGCCGGACCTCATCGTGATCGGGGTGCCGAAGCCCGTCCTCGGCGACATCGACATGAAGCGGCTGGAGAGCATCGCGCCCGTCGTCGCGATCGGACCCAAGCTGCCGGACGCCTGGCGCGAGGTGTCCCGCAAGCAGGTCGACGCCGCCGGCCGCGCGGCCCACTTCGAGGCGACCAGAACGGCGTACGAGAAGAAGGCGGGGGAGCTGAAGGCCAGGTACGGCGACGTGCTCGGCCGCCTGAAGTTCGGCCACCTGGGCGCGTACGGCGAGGTCGCCAAGGGCAACTTCCACCGCGAGTTCGCCGGCTCGTGGGGGACCAACATCGCCCAGGACGTGGGCGTGAACTACTACGGGCAGGTCAAGGCCAAGGGCGGCGGCGCCCTCGACGTGACCGAGTACCCCGCGCTGGAGGAGCTGCCGGAGAGCCTCGGCGAGGCCGACGCCATCACGTACACGCTCGAGGCCGACGGCTCCCCGGGCGAGGCGGTGCAGCACGTCCTCGACTCCGCGCTGTGGAAGAACCTGCCCGCGGTCAAGGCCGGCCGGGTGTTCCCGCTGGCGCACACCGAGGCGTCGACCTACGAGTCCGCGCTCACCACCCTCGAAGCCCTCGACAAGGCGTTCGCGCCGCTGCTCGCCCGATGACCGTCGACCGTCACGACCCCGCCGGTCGGGTCGCCGCCCACCACAGTGGCGGCAGCGGCACCACCCGCATCGGCTACCCCATCGGCGTACGACGTGTCCGGGTCGTCGCCCGACGGTTGGTGACCCCGCGCATGCTGCGGCTGACCCTCGGGGGCCCGGGTCTCGCCGGCTTCCACACGTACCAGGCCGACGACCACGTCCGGGTCGTCTTCCCCGATCCGGACGGCACCCGGCGCGACCCCGTCCCGGACGGGCAGGGGATGCTCGACTGGCCCCGCCCCTTCCCGGAGAGCCGGAAGTACACCGTGCGCCGGTACGACCCCGTCGCCCACGAACTCGACCTGGACCTCGTGCTGCACGACGGCGGCCTGGCCTCGACGTGGGCGGCGACGGCGGCGGTGGGCGACGAGGTGACGGTCGCGGGCCCGCCCGGGGCGAAGGCGTTCCCGCACACCCACGACCACTACGTCTTCGCCGTCGACGCCACCGCCCTGCCAGCCGTCGCCCGGTGGCTGGAGGAGGCGCCGGCCGACGTGTCCGCGCACGTGGTGGCCGAGGTCGACGACGCCGCCGAGTGGGACTACCCGCTGGCGTCGCGTGACGGCGTGACGGTGACGTGGCTGGTGCGGGGGGCCACCGGCTCGACGCTCGCCCAGGAGGTGCGGTCGCTGCGACTGCCGGCCGGGCGGACGTTCCTCTTCGCGGCCGGCGAGGCGACCGACATCAGGCCGCTGCGCGCGTGGCGCCGCGACCGCCTCGACTCGCTGGTCACCGGGTACTGGAAACGCGGGATCGCCGGGCTTGAAGACTGACCTGTCCCGACGGGCGACGCTCCTGCTCGTGTCCGCCGCGCTGCTCGTCGTCGCGGCGGGCGCGAGCATGGCCGTGGGCGCGCGCCCCGTCGCGCCGGCCGAGGTGTGGCGGGCGCTCACCGACTTCGCGGGCACCGCCGACCATCTCGTCGTACGCGACATCCGGCTGCCCCGCACGATCCTCGGTGTCTGCGTCGGCGCCGCCCTCGGCGCGGCCGGCGTGCTGATCCAGGCGCTGACCCGCAACCCGCTGGCCGAGCCCGGGATCCTCGGCGTGACCGCCGGGGCCGGCTTCGCGATCAACCTGGGGGTCCTGGCGGGCGTCGCCGGTTCGCAGGCCGGTCAGCTCGTGCTCGCGGTGGCCGGCTCGGCCCTCGCCGCGGTCGCGGTCCACGCCGTCGGGCGGGCCTCGCCGCTGCGGCTGGTCCTCGCCGGCGTGGCGCTGAGCTGGGTGCTGGCGGGCGTATCGCTCGGCCTGCGGCTGACCTTCCCCGACGTCTTCGACCGGTACCGGTTCTGGTCGGTGGGGGCGTTGGCCGGCACCGAGCAGACGCCGTTGGCGCTGCCCGTGCTGGTGACCGTGGCGGCCCTGGTCGCCGCGATGGCCGCGGCCCGGCCGCTGAACGCGCTGGCTCTCGGCGAGGACGTCGCCCACGCGCTCGGCACCCACGTGACGCGGGTCCGGGTCGCCGTCCTGGTGCTCGTCACCCTGCTCACCGGCGTCGCCACGGCCGTCGCCGGGCCGATCGCGTTCGTCGGCCTCATGGTGCCGCACCTGGCGCGGCGGCTGGCGGTCGACTCGATTCCCTGGATCATGGCGTACTCGATGCTGCTCGGCCCCCTGCTGCTGCTCGTCGCCGACGTCGGGTCGCGGGTCCTGCTGCCCACCGGCGAGGTGCCGGTGGCGATCGTCACGGCGTTCCTGGGCGGCCCGGTGCTGATCTGGGCGGTCCGTCGGTACGGCGCGGCGGCGCTGTGAGCACGCTGACGCTGCGGGCGGGACCCGTCGTGGTCGAGGTCGAACGGCGTACGGCCGTCGTGGCGTCGGGGCTCGTCGCCCTCGCGGCGGCCCTCGCTCTGCTGGGCCTCTGCCACGGGCAGGACTGGGCCACCCCGGGGGAGGTGTTCGCCGCCCTCACCCGGGGCGGCGAGTCGGCCTTCGTCATCCGGGAGTGGCGGCTGCCCCGGGTGGCCGCGGCGCTCGTCTTCGGTGCCTCCCTCGGGCTCGCCGGGGCCGTCTTCCAGAACCTGACCCGCAACGCGCTGGGCAGCCCGGACGTCATCGGCCTCGACGCGGGCGCGTACACCGGCGCGCTGGTGGCGATCACGGTGCTGAACGGCACCGCCGGGCAACTCGCGGCGGGCTCCGTGGCCGGCGGGCTGCTGGCCGCCGCGCTCATCTACCTGCTGTCGCTGGACTCCGGGCTCAGCGGCCTGCGGCTGATCGTCGTCGGGATCGCCGTCAACGCGATGCTGACCGCGCTCAACTCCTGGATCGTCCTGCGGGCCGAGATCGACGTGGCGCTCGCCGCGACCGGATGGAACGCCGGCTCGCTCAACGGCGTCGACTGGACCGAGATCCGGCTCCCGTTCGTCGTCATCGGCCTCTTCGTACTGCTGCTGGTCGTGATCTCCCACGCCATGCACCAGGCGGCGCTCGGCGACGAGGTCGCCCGCACCACCGGCGTACGCCTGGGCCGGCTCCGGCTGCTGATGGTCCTGGCCGGCGTCGGCTGCACCGCGACCGTGACCGCGATCGCCGGTCCGGTGGTGTTCATCGCCCTCGCCGCGCCCCAGATCGGCCGCCGGCTCGCGCGGGCCGCCGGCGTGCCCCTGGTGCCGGCGGCGCTGACCGGCGCGGTGCTGCTGCTGGGCGCCGACCTCGTCGCGCAGGTGCTGCTCGCGCCGGTCGCGCTGCCGGTCGGCGTGGTCACCACGGCGATCGGCGGCTGCTATCTCATCTGGCTGCTCGGCATGGAGGTGAAACGACGGTGACAAGCCGCCTGACCGCGGAGGACGTCACGCTCGGCTACGGCGAGCGGCTGGTGTCGACGCGGGTGAGCCTGGCCTTGCCGGACGGCGCGTTCACGGCGATCGTGGGGCCCAACGCCTGCGGCAAGTCGACGCTGCTCAAGGCGTTCGTCCGACTGCTCACGCCGTCGTCGGGAGCGGTCCGCCTCGACGGGCGGGACGTCGCCGAGCACCGACCGAAGCGGTTCGCCCGACAGGTCGGGTTCCTGCCCCAGGGCCTGGTCGCTCCGGAGGACATCGTCGTCCGGCGGCTCGTCGCCCGGGGCCGGTACCCGCACCAGTCCCTGCTCGGGGCCGGGTCGGCCGCCGACGAGGAGGCCGTCCGGTCGGCCATGGCGGTGGCCGGCGTCACGGACCTGGCCGAGCGGCCCGTCGAGGAGCTGTCCGGGGGCCAGCGGCAACGGGTCTGGATCGCCATGGTGCTGGCGCAGGAGACGCCCTACCTGCTGCTCGACGAGCCCACCACCTTCCTCGACATCACCCACCAGTACGAGCTGCTGGCGCTCTTCGCCCGGCTGCGCGACGAGGGCCGCACGATCGTCGCCGTCCTGCACGACATCAACCAGGCGTGCCGCTTCGCCGACCACGTCGTGGCGATGAAGGACGGCCGGATCGTCGCGCAGGGGCCGCCGGCCGAGGTGGTGGACGCGACCCTCATGCGGGAGGTCTTCGGCCTGCCCAGCATGGTGATGCCGAACCCGGTGACCGGAACGCCGATGGTGGTGCCGACCGTCTAGCCCGGCCGGCGGGCCAGCAGGTACGCGTGCGGCGTGCGCTCCTGCTGGAAGGGGTACGTCTCCGGTTCGCGCTCCAGGCGGACGCGCACGTCCAGCCCGGCCTCGGTCAGCAGTTCGGCGACCCGCTCCGGTCGACGACGAAGGAAGCTCAGCGAGATCGACCGGCCGAACCCCTCGGTCAGGTGCAGCGGCTCGTCGCCGACCTGGAACGCCAGGACCAGCTGACCGCCGGGCGCCAACGCGCGGCGGAAGTCGGCGAAGGTGGCCGGAAGCAGGTCGTCCGGGACGTGGATGGTCGAGTACCAGGCCACGATGCCGCCGAGCGAGGCGTCCGGCAGCTCCAGGTCGGGCATCGCGCCCACCTCGAAGCGCAGGTCGGGGTGGGCCCGTCGGGCGATCTCGACCATCCGCGGGGAGAGGTCGATGCCGAAGGCGTCCAGCCCGAGCCCGTGCAGGTACCCGGTGAGCCGGCCGGGGCCGCAGCCGACGTCGGCGACGGGCCCGTTCCCGGCGGCGCGCACGAGGTCGGCGAAGCCGGCGAGGACCGCCCGGTCCCACGGCATGTCGGCCAGCGCGTCCTGGAACTGCGCGGCGTACTCGGCGGCCATGGCGTCGTAGGACGCCCGGGTGTCCTGCAGCTGATCCGGTTCGCTCACGCCCCGGCACGTTACCGGGTGGCTGTCGGGGGCACGGCCGTCCGCGTCGCCATCGGGGCGGGATCCGCCGGCCCCCGCTCGACAGAAGCGGGGGCATCGGCGCAACGAATCGTCCGCCGTGGAATGTAACGAGATTCGTGTGCAAGACGCTGTGCCGCGCTGTCCGCGCGGATCATCAACGGCGAGAATAGGCTCGGCATATCGACGGCCGTCCTCGGTGGCGGCCATCGCGTACCGGAGGTCGGACGCGGATCGAGGGGGCGCGTCCGGCGCCGGTGTCGCTCATCGCGGCCGTGCCGGTGAGCGGTCCGGCGCCGACCCGGACCGCCCCCGTCGCGGTCCGGGTCGGTCAGCTCGCCGGGAGTTGCTCGGCCTTCGTGACCACCCGGTCGATCAGGCCGTACTCGCGGGCCTCCTCGGCGGTGAACCACCGGTCGCGGTCCCAGTCGCGCTGGATCTCCTCCAGGCTGCGCCCGCTGTGCCGGGCGATCAGCTCCTGCATGGTCCGCTTCACGTGCAGCATGTTCTCCGCCTGGATGGTGATGTCGGCCGCGGTGCCGCCCATCCCGCCCGACGGCTGGTGCATCATGATCCGCGAATGGGGCAGCGCGTAGCGCTTGCCGGCGGTGCCCGCACAGAGCAGGAACTGCCCCATCGAGCCGGCGAAACCGAGCGCCACCGTGGCCACGTCGTTGCGGACGAACCGCATCGTGTCGTAGACGGCCATGCCGGCGCTCACCGAGCCACCGGGCGAGTTGATGTAGAGCACGATGTCCCGCTGCGGGTCCTCGGCGGCGAGCAGCAGCATCTGGGCGCAGATCTGGTTCGCCGAGGCGTCGGTCACCTCCGTGCCGAGGAAGATGATCCGTTCCTTCAACAGCCGATCGAACACCTGGTCGCCGAAGGAGGGCTGTCCACCGTCCAACATCCGCACGTCGAGACCGATCATCGCGTCCGCCCTTCCGGCAGTGCCGGCGGGCGACCTGAGGGCGCCCGGGGGACCGGCCCCTCCAGCCTGCGCGGAACGCCACCCGCGGAGCCAACGATTCTGCCGGCGGCAGATCAGCCGACGGCAGAACCACCCGTGCGCCGGTCGGTCCGGTGGGGACGTGGCTGTCCCGCTCAGGCGCCGACCTGGACGACGACCAATGTCCGCGCGCCCGTCCGCGCCCGCCCGCAACCAAGCGCGACGCGGGTACGCGGGCCGGGGCGGACGCCCGCGGCGGAGGCGGGCCGGCCGACCCGCAGGGTCGGGGCGCCCGTGCGGGGGCCGAGGTGCAGCAGTG